>JAFTDG010000081.1 GCA_017454325.1 Desulfovibrio sp.
AAGCCTTGCCACAAGCGGTCTTGATGCATGTAACCAGCCGGGCATCCGTCACATCGGCATTTATCACGCCTTCCACAGAGGCCCGTGCAGCAGCACCAAGCCTTTTGCACTGTGCCGTATCCAGCATCAGCTCACGCAGAATATCTGCCAAAGCCTCTGGATTTGCCTGAGGCACAAGACGCCCATTGATACCGTCACGAACTGCCTCCATATACCCTGGCAAATCCGTTGCCACCACGGGCAGGCCAAAAGCTAAAGCTTCCACCAAGGCTGAAGGCAGGCCGTCAGACTCACCGTTCTGTGTTTTACAGCCAGGAGCAACAAAAATATGTGCATGTTCGTACATATCTGCCATATTTGCGTGGGGCACCTGGCCTGCAAACTGTACGACACGACGCAGGCCAAGACGCCAGGCCAGACAACGCAAATGCCACTTTTCGGGGCCCAATCCAACAAAAATAAGGGTAAAATTCAGTTTTTCTTGCCGCAATAAAGCACATGCTCTGAGCAAGAAATCGTATCCCTTGTGTTTAGCCAGCGTACCCACAGCCAACAAGGTTACAGGCGATGTCATACCTTCCAAGTGTGTGGGAAGCGATTCCTGATCTTCTTCTGGAGGCGTAAGTGTCAAGGGATCACGCAGCACTTCAAGTTTGGCCTTCAGTTGAGGAAGCATTTCGTGCAGCGTATTGCAGGTCATCTGGGTATCACAACGTATAAAGACAGCATCCTCTCCTAAGGCTGCCCAATCGAGGCCTGGTTGCAACAGATCGGCAGCCCGAACGACAAAGGCATAAGGGATGCCTAAAAGCCGTGAAGCAACCCACGCGGCAGTAGCTGGTCCATGTGCCCCGGAGGCATAAAAAAATTCAATATGCTCCTCACGCCCCCACCCCGCAAGGATGACACCGGCACAGAATGCGCGCCAATGGTTCCACCAACGTCGTCCCCACCGGCCTTTGCCAGGCAGGCACTGCCGCAATCTGCGCACTTGCCCCCCCTCATCGGTGAGGCGAAATAGATGCACAAATGCGGCAAGTGTACGAAAAAAACCGATACGACGTACTGCAAGCGGCAAAGCATATCCTTCAGGATTGCCCAGCAATCCTGCGCCCTTGATTGCATAAATACGTGTAAGCATGCCTGCAGAGTAAAGACGGTGGGCCTGCTCCATTATGCACTGCCCTGACGCCTCAGGGAAGCGCTCAGCCACCATGGCACCACGCACAACGGGCATACGCCCTTGCAACAGATTTTGTGTCCCTTCCGGCATAACTTCTGGTAAAGTGTGACGCTGGCAGTGCAGCAACCCGTCTTCCAGAGTGTAGATGCTGTCGCAAAATTCTGCCATCTTTGGATCGTGCGTTACCATGACCATGGCCACGCCACCTGTATGGCAGAGAGAACGAAAATTGTTCATGATAAGACGACTGGTTTTTGCATCCAGTGCGCCCGTGGGCTCATCAGCCAGCAGGATGCGCGGATTGTTAACCATGGCGCGTGCAATGGCCACACGCTGTTGCTCTCCCCCGGACAGACGATTACTCCTGTAGTGTACACGGGCAGAAAGGCGCACCAGATCCAGCGCACGAATAACCCGTTCCCAGCGTTCCTGTGGTGGCACCCGCTCGTAAATCAGTGGGAATTCGACATTTTCAAAGACGGTGGAATGGTCGAAGAGGTTGCTGGCCTGCATGACAAAACCCATGTTGCCACGACGGAAGGCTGCTGTCTGCTCTCGATCAAACTTAAGCACATCCTTGCCCAATATTTCAAGAGAACCGGAATCCGGCGCATGCAGCATGCCCAGTACATGCAGCATGGTAGATTTGCCGCAGCCTGACGGTCCCATGATGGCGACCATTTCGCCAGGCAGCACCTCAAGAGTAACGCCGCGAAGAACGGGCGCAAAGCCGGCATAACACTTGAAAAGATCCTTGGCGACAATAACCGCTCGCATGCTCCACCTTTTTTTCACCATGCCCGCTATTCAAAGCGCAGTGCCGTCACAACGTCCATCCGGCTGGCCTGCAAAGCAGGGTACAAACCGCCTGCAATACCAATAAGCGCGGAAAAAACAATACTGCCAAGACTGCTGGCTGCCAGCAAGGGATAGGATATCCCCGTCCCCAGAGAAAGGGCACCTGCCTCCACCAAGGCAATACCCAAAAGAATACCTAGGACACCACCCGCTACTGATTTACACAGGGCTTCCGCCAAAAATTGCGCCAGTATGTCAGCGTCAGAACCGCCCATGGCCTTCTTGAGGCCCACCTCTCTTGTGCGGGCCCTTACGGCGGCAAAGGTGCCATACCATATACCAAAGCCACCCAGCATAAGCGAAGCGGCAATCCCAAGCCAAAGCAGTATCTCCACCCAGAGAAACGTTGTCTTGATCCGCTCCAGTTGATCCTCTTGGGTGCGGACAACAATATGTGGCGCAACCTGATGCTCGCGTATAGTCTTGGGAATCTGCTCCACAAGACGAGGCACATCTTCCCAGCCGATTGCGCGAATAAACAATCGCGCCAATTTGCCCGTACCCCAGTTGCGGTCCACCATAGTGGTATACGGCAAAAAACCGCCCCGTCCCCAGCTGCCCAGCATGACGCCGCTCACTACGCCTATGACTTCAAAGACATCCTTGCCGAGAAACAGCAGTTTACCTATGGATTCCCGCTCGGAGCCAAAAAGATCTTTGGCAGCCTCTCTACCCAGCATGCAAACGCGCCGGTGCTGTTCCATATCCGTGGCGTTCAAAAAACGCCCAGACACCAGATCGAGCGAATATATGTCTGCAAAATAATCGTCAACGCCAATAAAGCCGACCTGAATCGTTCGTTCGCCGCTGCTACGCAGAGAAAACCCAACGCTGTGGCGCACATTGCGTCCCACCATCCCCACACCGGGCAAGGCTCGCAGAGCTCCCACTGTTTCCGGCTGAAACTGACGCAATGGCTGACCGGGGTATTGTTCGTCATCCATGAGCACCTGGATAACATTTACCCCACCCATGAGTACCATGTCCTGACCAACCTTGTAGCGAATTTCACGGCCGAGTACTGCCAGCACTATGAACGCCGTGATGCCCAGGGCAATGGAAAAAATCACCCCGAAACTGCGCTGGCGCACAACCTGCCTCAGGCTGACGCGAAAAAGGTCTGACATTGCAATCATGGTGCAACCATTTAGCTGAAAGAAAAAATGCTATGCTCTTGAAACTGCCGTCTGATCACATTGTTTGAAAATTCAGTATATAGGCATGATTGTAACTATTGTCAAAAGCTACCCTTGCTGTCCCCCGACATCAAGCACGATGAATGTGCAATACTTTGCCCCCACGGCCGATGTCATAGTAAAGGCCATGCCACAAAATCCCCTGAGCACGAATGCTTTGGAGATATACCAAAGTGAACATGCGTACCGCCTCAATAAAAGCCAGACACCACTGCCACAGAGCTACAGGTTTGGACAAAAGGCCGCGCCAAAGATTCAGGACACCTACTATACCGGCCAGCCAAAAGACACTCAGCAGCACCCCAGTCGCACTGCCCAAACGCAGCAACCCGCCGAGCAGGCACACTGTGGCACAAAGCAGGGGCACAGCCATCATGAGGCACATCACCCCCAACAGCAGCCACTGGTCGGGCATACAGAATTTGAGAAAAAGCACTTGTCTGTCCATCCAGGCTCGCCAAACTGACATGTTATGGTCGACAGCACTTGTACGCAGCAAAGCTCCAGGGCATAGGCATACTGCCTCGCCATGGACCTTAAGCAAGGCACTCAACGAACAGTCATCCACGACATTTTCGCCCCAAAGCTGCCCCACGCCATATTTATGCCATGCACTGCGCGTCATGGCCATAGCCCCACCCCAAAGCTGCGTGAATGAGCTCATGGCCTGAAGCATACGCATCAATATAACACACAATGCATAGGCCAGTGTTACACGCTGCTGATCTTGTGGCACTACCATATGGTATCCCGTACTAAATGAGGCTTCGCCACGCGCCAAAGGACCAACGAGATGCCGTAAAAAATCTGCCTCAGCAATATGCGTGCTATCACAAAAAGCGTATATGTCTACGGCATTGCCCAATGCCTCCACGCCACACAGACTATTATGATTTTTCTGGCCGCAGCCAGATGCCGCGCCAGACGTAACATGCCGCAACAAGGGAAATTCCTTTTGCAGCCGCATGATGAGTTCCACAGCCGGGTCATCAGCCTGTGCTGTCACCAGCACTGGCGTGAAGCGAGGATAGTCCTGACCCAACAGACTGCGCAACGCATCTTCCATGCGGGCATCACACCCTGCGACGGGGATAACAAGGCCTACGGAAGGCCACTGTGCTTCTGGTATGTCTTCATTGGCACGGGCGTCTCTCTGTGCCAAGGCGGGCAGGCTTTCCCCCTTACGAGCCAGAATATACAATAATGCGCACTGTGTCACAGCCAACAGAAACCATATCCAGAACATGGACACTCCTTTGCTTCCGGATAACTGTTCTCAAAAGCGTCGTTACCGAACTATACCCGCATAGATTCAGGGTAACGGGGCGCAGTCATCGTCCGCCAAATGCGCATTATGCTCGCGCACGCCTTCCAAGCGCACGCGCATGCCATTCTTCAGGATGATAATACCCTCCACACCATTCTCTGATATCAGACGCCCCGTAAAGCTGTGTCCAGAAGAATGATGCGCACGAACCTCATTATTATGAACTTCGCCGATAATATGATACACATCCACCTCG
This sequence comes from Desulfovibrio sp., assembly GCA_017454325.1. Lineage (GTDB taxonomy): Bacteria > Desulfobacterota > Desulfovibrionia > Desulfovibrionales > Desulfovibrionaceae > Desulfovibrio. The sequence goes on from JAFTDG010000081.1 coordinate 4,761, forward strand.
CCGCTACGCAACTTCAAATGTACCACTCCACGCAGGGCACCCGTAGCTGCATAGCATACACCCACCCTGTACGTGGAAGTATATAGTGAGCCTGTCCAAAGTTCACGGACTTCCACGGGGCGCACCGCAGCATCAACGGCATCGGAAGGCATCTTTCCTCCCGCGACCTGGCTTGCTCCATCCTTGGAAACAGCACTTACAGCATGGGCCATTACAGGATCAGCACAGAGCAACGGCAGGAGCAGTGCCCACGCGATACAAAGTCGGAACAGCCCCCTGCGGCATGGGCATCTGTACACATTTTTCACCATGGCAGCAGCCTCTTTGAAAATGGGGAAAAATATTATGTATCTGGCACAATAGTACACGCACTTTCAAAAACATCTTCATGCGCATGTACCATGGCCGAAAAGGAAAAATGCTCCGACACTAATGCCCGGCCGCAACTTCCCATGGCATCACAAAGGGCTCCGTCGTCAAGAAGACGGCAGCAATTTTCAGCAAAGGCAGCGACGTCGCCTGACGCTGAAAGCAGACCATTGCTCCCCGATGTGACAAGACGGGGTATGCCCCCCACCGCTGTGGCGCAGACTGGCAACCCACAGGCCATGGCCTCAAGAATGACATTGGGTTGCCCTTCCCGCACAGAGGCTAGCGTGAACACCCGCGCCGCCGCATAGTGCTCGCGCATGTCCAGCCCACCGGGAATAAACTCAACTCTGTTGCCAGCCTTGTGTTGTGCCGCCCATTTTCGGAGCTTCGCTTCCTCTGGTCCGTCCCCCACAATACGCAGGCGAGCCTCAGGATGACGGCGCAATACCAGAGAAAAAGCCTCAAGCAACGTCATATGATCCTTGTCTTGGGCCAGCCGAGCGACACAGAGCAGCAGAGGAGCACGCAAAGATGGAGGAGCCGCCGGCTCAAAAAAATGTGTATCCACACCGTTGGGAATATAATGCAAACGACCTGATGGAACGCCAAGGTTTCCCAACACAGAATACAATGCCTCGGAATTGCAGATAATATGGTCTGCGAGCCGCCAGAGCAAATATTCATGCTGCCTGACGGGGCCGCCGCCACCACGGCAGGTGCCCACAATGCTAGGCCTGCGCCCTCCTCCAGTGAACGCCCGTAGTACGCGGCCCCAGATACGCCCCCAAATATTGGGTAAAGCCGTACAGGGGACGATAAGGTCTGGCCGCAGACGCCGCAACGCACCTGGAAGCTGCACAAAAAAAAGCCTGGGTACAGCCCGGGTACAGCCCAGATAATGCAATTCCACCTGTGCTTCCAGGGCAACGGCATCTAGATCTGTAGGGCCAGTCAGCGTAAGCATGATAGGGGAAAAGCGACTGCGATCCAACCTACGGGCAAGTTCCAGCGTTTGCCTTTGTGTGCCGCCGAAACAGAGATCTTCCATCAGAAAAAGGATGCGCAGGGGTTGGGCCATGGGACTCCATGGAGCACAAAATGCTCATTTTTTTTGTTTATGGCTGGAACGCAAGTGTACCCGCATGGGAGCATGCCTAATGCCAAAAAGCTTGCGCAACGACCGTTCAAGGTAGCGCACATAGCTTTGTGGCACGCGGTCCGCATCGTTCACAAAGCACACAAAGGTAGGCGGCTCTGTTTCTGCCTGGGTGAGGTAAAAAAATTTGGCGCGCACACGCTTGACCACAGGGGGTTGATGGCGCACAAGAACTTCCTCCATAGCGCGGTTCAGCTTCCCTGTAGGAATGCGTACGGCACATTCTTCATGAATCTGACGGGCAAGAGGCAATATTTTTTTTAGTCCCGTCCCCGTGAGTGCAGAGACGGTCACCACAGGAACATGGGGGCAGAAGGCCAGCATCTCTCCCACATTTTTTTTCAGCTGATCAAGAGAAGCACGCGGCACAAGGTCGCACTTGTTGACAAGCACCATGAAAGGGGTTTTGCGCGTGTCAAGCATGTCCATAAGACGCTTGTCCTGCTGACTCACGCCCTCGGTGGCGTCCAGCGTAAGAAGGGTTATCTGCGCCTTGGTACTCGACTTGATGGCTGCGTTGACTGAATACTGTTCCACGCTGTCAGTAATGCGCGTGCGCCTACGCACGCCAGCCGTATCAACAAAGACATATTCCTGCCCGTTACGGGCAAAACGCACATCCACACTGTCACGCGTAGTACCAGCCACATCTGAAACGATCATGCGTTCCTGGCCAGAAATAGCATTGATAAGGGAAGATTTGCCGGCATTGGGCCTTCCGAGCATGGCCAGCCGCAGCGCAGGCGGCGGGGGTATAGCTCCGGTCGCTGACTCCGGCAGCAGAGCGGCAAGAGCATCCTCCAACATGCGGATGTTGTGCCCGTGCTCTGCAGAAACAGCCAACACGGCAAAGCCCAGGCTGTGAAATTCTGCGAGCAGCTCTTCCTCACGCTCTGCGCCATCCACCTTGTTGACAACACAGATAGTGGGCAGCCCCTTGCGCCGCACATGAGCAGCCAGATGCTCGTCTAAGGGCAGCAAGCCGTCACGCCCGTCCACTACAAGGGCCACTGCGTCGGCATCGGCCAGTGCCGCTTCTGTCTGGACGAGGATGTCACGTTCAAACCCGCGGATTCCCTCTGGCCCCTCCACAACGGCCGCATGGGCATCCAAGGTAATGCCACCAGTGTCCACAATAAGAAAGGCGGGCTTGTCCTTGCGGCGCACGACACCCTCCATGCGATCCCGCGTGACTCCCGGCCGATCGTGGGTAATGGCGCGATTGCTGCGGATAAGGCGATTAAACAGGGTGGACTTGCCGACATTGGGGCGCCCCACCAGAATGATACTGGGCAAAGAAGCGGTCATACGGTTAAGTATGCCAAGCACAAGCGAAATTGGCAAGCCTGCAGATATAGATTTTCCTTGGCCCTTTCCGAAGTGCTTGCTTTACAGGAAGTTGTGCTAGGAATGTGATTCACACACGATGGGGGGCAGCTATTTCTGGACCAATCCGTTTCCCAATGGGGGCTACTTCACTTTCTCATTAGTAAAGACCTGAAGCAGCGTTTTCTGAAATTATTTTTTCCTGCTCCTGCCCAAGCTGTCCCGGCAGTACAAGCTTTTCTTTTGCGGGGAATCCTGCATCATATGCCGCAAACTCCCTAGGATTCTGTTCTGCTGCAAAATATCCCTGAGGGGTAGCGTACTCTCCTGTTATTCCATCAAAGTAACCTGGTTCCAACTCCTTACATAAGAAGAAGTCAGCTTCCATACCTTCCGGCAATCCATGATACCTGATGCCGCGTGTCGATGCGACCACAAACCCGCATTTTCCGTAGAAACCAATGTTACCCTCAAAGCATACAGCTTTGTATCCAAGGTTTGCAGCCTTTTCCAGAGAATAGTCCAGAAGCATCTTGCCATAGCCCTGTCTCTTCAAGTCATTGGCGATGCAAATCGGCCCCATCGTCAAGATAGGCAGTTGCCTCCCATCATCGGCAGATATGGCACTTCTCATAAAGATGTTTTGTCCAATTATTCTGCCATGTTTTTCCATAACAAAATCAAGGTCAGGGATAAAATCAGGGTTACTCCTCAACTTCATCAGTACAAAATGTTCTGTACAGCCAGGTCTGTACACATTCCAAAAGCTCTCTCTTACAAGATTTTCAACTGTTCTGTAGTCATTTTTATTCTCTAAACGGATAATAACATCTTTAATATTCATTGCGTCTCCTCTGATAATATTGCGCCACATCCTCTCATGCAGCCTTTGTCAACTGACCTCCATACACCATATCAGGTGTCAGTCCCCCATGACGGCTATGCGGGCGGCGTTCATTATAGAAAGTAATCCATTCGCTGATACGCTGACGGGCCTCTGTGCCGTTCTCAAACGCATGAAGATATATGCATTCATACTTCAGTGAACGCCAGAGCCTTTCGACCATGACATTGTCACGCCAGCGCCCACGGTCGTCTATGGAAATATGAATGACTCGTGATTTCAGTATGTTGGTAAATTCCATGCTGGTGAACTGGCTTCCTTGATCCGTGTTGAATATCTCCGGTGTTCCATGCTTCGTCAATGCTTCCTCAAGCGCATCCGTACAGAAATCCACGTCCATTGTGGCGGAAAGCCGCCAGGAAAGAACCTTGCGGCTATACCAGTCCATGATGCCCACGAAATACAGGAATCCTTTGCTCATGGGGACATAGGTGATGTCCGTACACCATACCTGATTCGGGGTGCACATTTCCTTATTCCGCAGAAGATAGGGATACTTCCGGTGCGCCGGATGTGGCTCCGTCGTCCTGGGATGCTGGTATATGGGCATCAGATGCATCAGACGCATCAAACGTCTTACTCGTTTTCTGCCTGCTGGGTATCCGTTCAGGCGTAAGTAGTTCCTCATCTGCCGGACTCCCATGAAAGGCCATTCCGTAAACGCGCTGTCTATTACCTGCATCAACGCCAGATTCTCTGCTGATTCCCCTCGGGGCGTATAATATACACCTGAGCGGGAAATCTGAAGAAGATGGCATTGACGGACAATGCTGAGCTTACCATGGCCTCGGCGCACCATGGCCTGCCTGCGAGATATGCTCACCGTTTCCCCCAGGCTTCGGCTAAAAAATCGCGTTCCACGATGAGCTGCCCAATTTTTTCATGCAGCTTGGCAATATCCTTCTCCTTACGGCGTTCCTCGCTCAGACATTCTCCAGAAAACACGCCGGTGGCACCATCTTTTAGTTGCTTTACCCACCGATTGATCTGTGTCTGGTGTACTCCGTATTCAGTGCTTAACTCGGCAATGGTTTTATTGCCGCTCAACGCTGCCAGTGGGACCTTGGCTTTAAAGGTCGGAGCATGATTCCTGCGCTTTGCCATTTTGCTCTCCTCCTTGCGACAAGTTCGAGCTATCACACATGTCCAAATTTGGGGGAGCACCTCACTTCAGAAATTCTTTTGCTAAGTCATAGAATGAGGTTACTGTTTGCACATTTTTTTACCACTACGGAAACTTGACAAATTTATCGC
>JAFTDG010000082.1 GCA_017454325.1 Desulfovibrio sp.
AGTGCCACGCCATCCACTGCCGATACTCCCCAGTCCAAGAACAGCACCCCAGGGGACAGGAAGCAGGAAACCGGAGGATGTGATCCTTCTTCCGATCTCCATGCCGAGCAGCAGCGTGAACTCCTGAACGATCTGTTCACGCTCCAGTCCACCGACATGCCAAAAGACATGGGGGAGACGCTGCGGAAAACGTTGTCTCGTGCCTTTGGCAGGAATGAAGAGTCATCCATGAACAAGGCAATCTGTGGCAGCAAGGAGATAGGCCGTCTCCATGAAGAGGAGAAACAGCAAGCCCTGCAAAGCTGCAATGCCCTGCGGCACCGCTTGCAGGGGCTGCTTCAGGCAGAAACCCAACGGCGATGTGCCATCGGCAGAAAGGGGACATTGCGGCCACAGTGCCTGTATCGCCTGCGTGTGGGAAACCCACGGATATTCCAACGTGAATCGGATCATCGTGATCTGCACACTGCTGTACACATCCTGTTGGATTGCAGTGGCAGCATGACTGGCCCGCCTGTGACGCTGGCACGTCAGGCGTGTTTCGCTGTGGCCAAGGCGTTGGAAGGTGTCAGGGGAGTCAATCCGGCTGTCACCGTGTTTCCGGCATACGCCCCACGCGGCGAGGCCGTGTGTCCCGTGATCCGGCATGGCGAGAAAGTCACGGACAGGTTCGGCATACAGGCATCTGGAGGCACCCCGCTGGGGCCTGCGCTCTGGTGGGTACTCCAAACGCTGTCTGGCCTGCGCGAGGAACGGAAGATCGTCCTTGTCCTCACCGACGGAATACCGGACGCAGTGCAGCCATGCCGCTACGCGCTGCACCAGGCGCAACGGCTGGGCATGGAAGTCTACGGCGTCGGCATCCTGAACGATGCCATCACAGCACTCTTGCCCCAAACAAGCTGTGTGATCCGCAACCTGTCAGACTTGGCTCCGGCCATGTTTGGCTTGCTTCAGAAGGCCATGCTCAAAGGAGGACGGCCATGAAGATACCACTCGATTTCTTCGAGTCCCGGCACGAGGCGTTCCTCTATGGCCGTTTCCCTGTCAACGGTAACGTTCACTACCAGTGGCGCATCCCACGTTGCTGGAACTGAGAAGGAGGTTTCCTATGTTTCCGATAAGCTGGATTCCTGTGGCTATCGCTGTTTTACAGGCTATCAAGGATTGGGATGATGACTAGGCTAAGCAAGAACGTCTGAGACAGACATAAGCCAGAAACCGGCCGGAGGTGGGCAATCCCGCCTCCAGTCGGTGTATTGTGATATAATCATTGATCTTTTTTGTCTTTAATGGAGAATACGCCATCGGCAACATCGGCAGCCTTCCGTAAGGCTTCGTCGGCAAGGTGTGCATATCGCTGCGTCATTTGAGGACTTGAATGAGTCAGGAGCTTTTGCAGGGTATACAAGTCCACTTTGCCACTTGAAGCAAGGAAACTGGCAAAGCTGTGCCTGAGTCCGTGTAGCGGTCGAAAATCTGCGGGCAATCCCGCTCTTTTTTTCACACGGCGGGCTATGCGGCGGTAGTCAGCGCGTTGCTTTCCGTCCTTTCCTGGGAAGACATAGGGGCTTTCTGTGCGATCCACTGTCTGGAGAACAGAACGGGCAGATTCGTTCATAGGGATATATTCCGTTTCCCCATTCTTGGCAGATTCACCACGAAGTGTGATTATGCCACGTGTAAAATCACAGTCTTCCCATTTTAGGGCAAGCAGCGCACCTTTTCTCATGCCTGTAAACAAGGCAAGGCGTATGAGTGATGCGGCATTTTGGTCTTCCTCAGCATCTATAGCTTTGAGGAGAGCTGTCATCTGTTCCGGTGTCAGCATTTCTGTCTTTTTGTCATCTACATGTATGGATTCAATAGTAAGTTTTCCAGGATCGATTTGAGGACACAAGTTTCGTTTAACGGCAAAATTGATGATGGCTCTAAACTGGGATATAACCCTCTGTATAGTGCCATTTGACTTATTCCCCTTGAGACTGTCATTCTTGAAGTTGTCTATATCAGCGGTAACGAGTTCATCAGGAGTCTTGTCACCAAAGCGATGACGGATATGGGTATCATAGCGGCTGATGTCACGCTTTCGGCTCTTATGCTCAGGGTGCGCCTGCTGATACAGTTCCCAGATTTTGTTGATCGTCATGCGGTCATGCTCAAGGCGTTTGGCCTCTTCCTGGGCCTTGCGTTTCGTCGTGTTGGGCTGATCCTTCCCAGTGATGCGGGCAGTGCGAATCTGG
>JAFTDG010000083.1 GCA_017454325.1 Desulfovibrio sp.
ATGACATTTCCGGTGATGCCAATGTAGCATCGGCACACTTTGGAGGCCTTGTGCAACCAGCGTACAGGAAAGGTCTGGCAGCTAGCGCAGGATGTTGCTTTACATAACAAGTGTGCAAAACTTTTATGATGAGCCTTGGCGAGTTAGTCAAGAAAAACTATCAATAGTGTGAAGGTTACTCCTTACAGATAACTTTGTTATACAAACTGAGGCGGCAAATCCATGTCGCGTATGCGTGAAGCTGAGAAAGCGCAGTAGTTGTGCTAGTTCTATAGAAGGTCGCGCTTGCCCTTGGCTTTTCCTGCGGGTATTCTGCCCTTCATGGAATCCCCTTCACATGCCAAGGCTCTGTTTTCATGAAAAACAGATTGTTGTTGTGGAAACATGGCCAGAGCGAGGTTTACTGCATAGAGAGCAGTGTCTCGTAACGGGAAGGCAGAGTAGTTTTGGGCAGTTGAACTATTTTAAGGAGAAAGCGGATGAAGACGTATGAAATGTTCATCAATGGCGAGTTTATCCCCAATGGCAACCGTGAGATGATTTCTGTCCTCAATCCAGCAACAGAGGAAGTTATTTCACAGGTGCCCAAAGCAACTGAGGCAGATGTGCATCAAGCCGTTGATGCAGCATATGAGGCACAAAAATCCTGGGCTGAAATTCCGCCGATCAAACGCGCTGAATATCTTATGGAGCTTTCTGACCTTGTACGAAAAAATCTTGCCCTCTTTGCCAAGGTGAACTCTGAGGAAGTTGGGAAAACCATGACCCAGTCGGAAGCCGAGGCAGGTTTCTTACCAGATTATATCCGCTATTTTGCTGCTATGGCACGCCATATTAAGGGGGAAATCATTCCCAGCGATAGGCCCAATGAAAATATCTTTCTGTACAAGATGCCTATTGGCGTTGTAGCCGGGATCATGCCATGGAATTTCCCGCTCTTTCTCATTGGCCGTAAAGTCGCCCCGGCGCTTATCGCAGGTGATACAGTGGTTCTGAAACCTTCCAGTGATACTCCTAACGGCTGCTATGAATTTGCCAAGCTTGTTGCGCAGAGTTCCTTGCCCAGGGGGGTCATCAATGTGGTCTCGGGGTCAGGTCAGGTCGTGGGACAGGCACTTGCCTCCAACCCCAAGGTGCATCTTGTGAGCATGACGGGCAGTGTGGCTGCCGGTGAGAAGATCATGGCTGCTGCAGCAAAGAACATTACCAAGGTGTCACTCGAACTTGGGGGCAAGGCCCCCGTCATCGTGATGGACGATTGTCAGCTCGATAAGACTGTGGAATGGGTCTGGCAGTCGCGCATTGTCAATGGTGGTCAAGCCTGCAACTGCGCTGAGCGCGTCTATGTGCAGGAAGGTATAGCTGAAGAATTTACAGATAAAATCATCAAACGTATGAAGGCCACTCGTTTTGGCAATCCGGCCAAGGATCCTGAAAAGAAGCTGGATATGGGCTCTATGATCAACAAAGCCCATGTGGAAAATATTGATGCCATGGTAAAGGAAGCCATAGCAGAAGGCGCGAAGGTTGCCTGCGGCGGAAAGCCTGCAACAGTTGATGGCAAGGGCTTTTACTATGAGCCAACAGTGCTGACGCACTGCACACACTCCATGCAGATATTCCACAAGGAGATATTTGGCCCTGTATTGCCTATTACCACGTTCAAAACACTTGATGAGGCCATTGAGTATGCCAATGACTGCGAATTTGGACTCACATCATCCATCTACACCACAAATACCGATACCATGCTCAAGGCGTTGAACAGAATTCATTTTGGCGAAACATACGTTAATCGAGAGCACTTTGAGGCCTACCAGGGATTCCACCAGGGTGTGCGAAAGTCTGGCATTGGTGGCGACGATGGAGAGCGCGGGCTTGAGGAGTTCCTGGAAACCCACATCTGCTACGTTGATTACGACCAGAATAAACAGTAGTCGTAGAGCCTGCTCGAGATAAAAATGAACAACAGGCTTTTGTTGTCCGTCTTTACGGGTGATCTGCAATAATTGTTACATGGTACCCGATGCTTTGGTAGAGCAGAGCATCGGGTACATTGAGCAATCCTTGACTTGCGTCCTGTTTGGACGGACAAAAGGTAGGCATTTGCCCTCGGGAACAATAATGTAATCTGTAATACAGAGGTAGTACACTATGAAGATCGCAGTATTAAATGGCAGCCCTCGGAAAGCGAATACCGCTGCCATGGCTGAGGCCTTTGCGGAAGGTGCAAAGGAAGCTGGACATCAGGTAGAGATCATTCACGTTGGAAAAATGAAGATAGGCGGATGTCTGGCCTGTGAATACTGTCACGGTAAGGGCGCGGGAAAGTGCATACAGCACGATGATATGGACAAGGTCATGCCAGCGTATCAAGACTGCGATATGGTGGTGTACGCCTCACCCATCTATTACTTCGGCATGACGGCGCAGATGTGCGCTGCCATACAGCGCGTATATTGTATTGGCAAGCCTGCAAAGGCAAAAAAGGCTGCGTTGCTGCTGAGCGCGGCATCGCCTACTCCTTTCACGGGTGCAATAGCAACCTATAAGGACATGACGGGGTATATGGGCTTGGAAGACGTCGGCGTTATCACCGCAGCTGGTGATGAAAACGGTTCTGAGGCAAAGCTTGCCGAAATTCGTAGCCTAGCCCGCAGCTTGTGATAACGATGGCGCAATTCTATCTTTTTTAAACAGAGGTGACTATTGTGCAAAAAATTGTTTTTATTGATGGTATGATGTGCAATCACTGCGCAGGTGCTGTGGAAAAAGCTCTTACTGCCCTTGAAGGCGTGTCTAGTGTAACTGTGAACTTGGAGGCCAAGCAGGCAGCCGTTACTTGCGTAGACTCTGTGACCGAGGATTGTCTGCGTGACGCGGTAACCAAGGCAGGGTATACGGTTGTATCAATAAAGTAACTTTTCATCCTTCCAGCAGGTGGTCATGGATGTTCAAGGCTGTCAAGCTTTACGAAAATGGTTTCATGACGCAACCCTTCCCTATGGGAGGAGAAGATGGTGAGGAGAAGTTCAGCTCAATAGACTTTAACAGGGCCTCAACTGGCCGTCAGAAACGACCAGTTGAGGCCTATTTGTCACATTTGCCTGTGCCTAAAAAAGAATAAGCCAATATAGACGGTTAGTATTTCGGATGGGTGTAAACGTGGAAGTTCCATTTCTTTTCAGGAGCGAACTTCTGCAGACGCCAGTCGCATGCACGGGCATGGCCTTCCATGCCTTCCACTCGAGACAGGCGGGACGCGTATTCACTGATCTTCAGGCAAGCCTCCACGGATGTCGGCTCCTGGTAGGTCATGATCTTCAGATACTTATGCACGTTCAGGCCGCCTGTGAAATGCGCTGCCTTTTTTGTGGGCAGAATATGGTTCGGGCCGGAACACTTGTCGCCGTGGGGTACATTGCTGAACTCGCCCATGAATAGAGAGCCATAGGAACTCAGGTGCTGTAGCCACCATTCAAGATCTTCAGCCTGCACTTCCAGATGCTCAGGGGCGTACTTGTCACTCACCTCAACGATTTCCTCGCGGTTTTTGCACAGAATGACTTCGCCGAAATCGCGCCAGCCGGCCTCAGGTGTCTTGGGGTCGGGCATATCGGCTATCAGCTTCGGCATCAGTTCCAGAACCTTTTCGCCCAGTTCGCGAGAATCAGTGAACAGCCACACAGGGGAGTTCGGCCCATGCTCGCCCTGAGAGAGCATGTCTATGGCCACAGTCATCGGATCGGCCGTCTTGTCAGCAATTACCGCTATCTCCGAAGGGCCGGCAAACAGATCGATGCCGCACACCCCCTCTGCCGTCAGCATGGCTTTTGCTTCCGCCACAAAGGCGTTGCCGGGGCCGGCGATCATGTTCGCAGGATGCCCGGTGAACAGACCGTAGGCCAGCGTTGCAATGGACTGGATACCGCCCATCTCAAGGATGATATCCGCACCTGCCAGATCCATGGCAAAGCACACCGAAGGATCAATGCTGTCCCCACGGGGAGGCGTGGCAGCGATAACGTGCTTCACCCCAGCCACCTTGGCTGTGGCAATGCTCATTAGCGCCGAACAGGTGTGCGCAAAACGCCCACCAGGGATGTAGCAGCCCACCGTATCCATGGGGATGACCTTCTGTCCGGCGCGTACACCGGCAGGCGTGATAATTTCAAAATCCTTGATACTCTCACGCTGCGCCTTGGCAAAGGTTGTGATCTGTTCATAGGCAAAACGGATGTCGTCTTTCACGTTTTCCGGAACGCTTGCTATCAGCTTTGCCTTCTTTTCCGGCGAAAGCACGAAGTCTTGATCCCAATGGTCGAATTTCTTCGCCAGGTCGCGAACTGCATCTTCGCCGCGTTCGCGGATGTCTTTCAGTACGCCTTCAACGACTTTCCTGGCCTCGTTGGCATGTTGCTCTGCAGAATTGCTTGCCTTTTTCAAGTATTCCATAGTGAATTCCTCCACAAATACACATCCAGATTTCGCATGACATAAACGCAACGCCACCAAAAACAAGGCCGTCCTCTTGTCTCTGTCAGAGCACAAAAGGCAGGCGTTGTCATCGGCTAACGTTGCTTCCCATGAAAGAGATATGTTCTGAAAACGATGCCATCGGCTTCGACGCTCGTCAATGGTAATTTATGCATGGGCATGTATGGTCTAAAAAGGCCCATACGATATGCTGGACTAGTTTCTCTTAATATTTGTTGTGATGGTAGTCATTACGCTCATAGTCGTGGTGGTGCTTATCATCCTTGTGATTGTTATAGGCTGAATCGTATTTATCTCTATGATGTTGATGGTAACCGTTATCATACGGATGATGCCTGTGATGGTGTGTACACCCAAAACCAAGCAAAAAAAACATTCCTATTAGCAATATCAATGCTCTTTTCATTATGTGCCCCTTGTTGTTTGAGCCGGCAAGTATGGGTATGTCTTCTGCCAGTCCTTTCACATCCGCTGAACGAAGTCGAGTCGTCAGAGCATTACGGGCCATTTTTATGGCATTGGCTCAGCCCGTTTCTGTTCATTGGCGCTCAAATGCTTGATGACTCCCCAAGCCTACTCAATTTCATTAGTACTCATGACTGCACGGAATTTCAAGTCAGGATATTCTGGCAAGATATGTGAAGGACAATCTGTCGACAAAATTTTGCCTTGGGTAAGTCGATCTTGTTACACTGCTTGCTGCCGCTTTCCCTGCAATTTTTTAGGCCGTTTTTAACATCACACTGTTGCAGATGCTTTGCTTTCCTGCAGCACTCATCTGCTTCATTTTTGCCGGGATGTGTCGCTGCCTGCTCTGGCTGCTGGAGCTGATATTTCC
>JAFTDG010000084.1 GCA_017454325.1 Desulfovibrio sp.
CATATCCACATTGCCCGCACCCAGGCTGGCACGGTTGTGTCCCTGCACTTCATTGTACTGGCGGCGCAGTTGTGATTTTTGGCTGTCCAACCTATAGGCTTCTCCCTCGCCCATCTCGGCAGCAATCCTGCCCTGACGGCGTAGCAAATCTGCACGGTCTTCCATATCTGAGGCCTGCTGTAACTGTTCTGCCCGTTGGCGCTCCATTGAAATGAAGGAAGTTGTTTTGGCCATGGCCGCATTGACGATAGGTACTGCCCATTGTCCCATTATTATTCCCCTCCTGATAGATCATCGTATGTGTGTCTCCACATGCACTGTTTGACGCGGAACAGGAAAAAACGTAGCGTGATTACAGTAACAGGGAGGCGACATGACAAGCACGACCTTTGACGCTCTCGACTACTTTGAAAGGCTGAAAATTGCCGGCTTCTCTGAAGAGCAGGCCAAGGTGCAGGCTGCTGCATTTCGAGAATATTCTGCCATTCAGGATGCCAATGCCCGGCAAGAGCTGGCAACAAAAATGGATCTGACACAGCTGGAAATGCGACTTAACGCAAAAATCGAAACCAGCAAGCACGAAACACTGAAATGGATCTTGGCGCTGCTGGTGGCCCAAACTGCGCTGATCATTGCCGCGCTGACCTATGTAAAGTAACGCTGCACACACTGCATTCTGCATGGGAGGTGCCATACGGTTGCCTTCACATTTAACGGCAACTGCCGGCCATGTCGGCCAGTTCCACTGTTGTCACAATGCCCAGCACGGTTGCCGGGTCGGGGCCGTCAAAAATCAGTTCCAACCGGTCGTTTTCCCGCCAGCCGGAAGCCAGAGGCACGGCCCAGTCTGCATGCCCCTCGGTATAGGCTGCGCCGCGGGCCGGCACGGGCAGCGGAGCGCTTTCACCCACACGCGCTGCAAACGGTTTGGAAAAGATCACCCGCGCCTTGACCGCATTGATCTTGCGCACACGCAGGAGCGTGGTGCCGTTGCTGACAGTGGTTTCCGGCAGACAGGGAATGCAGCGGGCCGCAAATTCTGTCTGGTCTATGCCGTCTTTGTGCATGCTGGAACTTATGCCGCCCGTAAAGAACGGCGCCAGCTTTTCCACATAGCGCCGGCCGTTGCGGTTCACCAGCGCCCACAAATCCGTATTGCCCCGGCTGTTGGGAATGCAGGCCACGTCCTGTACCCAGCCGTCGGTTACATGGCGGTGCCAGCCTAGGATGTCATGCTCCTTCATGTAGGTAAGGGCCACCAGCTCGCCCACGGCTGTCACGCACCAGACAATGCCGTAGGGCTCGCCCTGCCATGCCCAGGCCACCACATGCGTATCACGCAGCATGTGTCGGGCAAGGATGGATACGTCGTTGGATTCGTAGCGGTCCGCCGCAAAAGAATAGCCGAACTCCCGCACCACACGCCCGCCGCGCTGCATATAGAGCAGATGCGAGCCAGCCCGGAGCACCGGCAGGCCCCGTTCCGATCCATGATAGGTCTGCGGCTGGAAGTTCAGGTCAGACGGTGTGAGCGCAGCCCCTTCCGAGGCCTTAAGCAGCCATTCCCCGCCCTCGGTGCCCACGGCCAGACCGTCGCGGTCAGACTGACACCATAAGATGCGGTTAGCCTGCGTGGCCGCCAGTGTCACCTCGATGCTGTCGTCGTCTGCCGGCGGGATAGAAGCAGCCATGCTCTCGAAGTTGCCCGACTGGGAAAACCAGATGGTCAGGGGCCTGGTGTCACTGCTGGCCCAGCCCGTACGCTGCTGGTGCAGAAATACCACCGAGGGATACTTGCCTTCGCCATCAAACGGATTTTCGCAGCGAGGCGGCGTGTCTTCCGTGTCCGGCGCTATGTTGTGGTCCTCAAACGATGTCTGCCTCTCAGAAGTATAAGCACTGCCGATATAGCCAAATACCCCAGATTTCTTCTTGTAGATGCGGTACTCGGAAACCCTTGTCATTCCCGCCCAGGATATGCGCGTATACCAGATTTCCGAGAGCGGATGTGTGTAGACGCTGGCCACTGCCGAGGGCAGGCTTTCTTCGCCCGTCTCGGCATCAATAGCCGTTACCTGATAGTCAAACATCTGCTTTTCGTACATGCGGGCATTTTCCACGTTGCCATCGGCCACAACGCTCACACCCTGCACCGTGGCCCCAGGCACGCCGTTGATGGCCGGCAGCCAGTCAATAACCTCATAGGTCCAGTTGTAATCCCCGTTGCGCATGATCTTCGCCGGTGGACATTTGGGGTGCGCTATGTAGAGCACGTCTGCGCTCTGGGCAATCTGCAGCTTGCTGAAGTCGTCCCAATACGGCAGAGAAAGACCCGTCTCGTGCTTGGTGCCGTCGGGAAACCACACATAGAGCGTGCAATATGCACCGGCGGCGTAGAACTCCAGCATGCGGCTTTCGTTGGCCGAAAAGATGAACGGGAACAGCTTGGCCTGTCCGCCGTAGCCCCCGAAGCCCACATACTGGAAGCCGGGCCGCTTGGTGATACCGCCCTGGGGCATGGGGATCATGTTCAACAGCTTCTCACAGCCCGTCTGGTAGCGTGGCTGGTCATATCGGGCCAGCATCTCCGGCGCGATCTCCCCGCCGTTAAGGGCGTTGTGTGCGGCGTACAGGGCGCGGTTCTGGAAGGGCTGGTCCGTCAAATGCTCGGTAAGCTGTGCTGCCCGTGTGTTGGCCTGCTGTGTCACCTTGACGGGATGGCGGCGGTCTGTCACGCCCGGCCCTTGTGCCTGCCTGCCGGCTTCTTCGGCCATCCTGCCCATGGCAGTAAGTCCGTCCTGTACCCTGGCATTGTCGAAGGCGCTGCCCGTAGGCCGCTTGAACATGGACTGTCCGACGCCAGCACTGGAGGCTTGGTTCGCGGCATCAGCAAGCCCCTTGAGACCGGCCTGTACTTTGGCATCCTCAAAGGCTGAACCGTTGGGATGTCGATACGGGGTGAGCCCAACGCCGGCGTGTTCCGCCTGTGCAGCCGTATCTGCCAGATTCTTCATGGCTGCCTGTACTGCAGGATGACGGAATGTGGAGCCGAAGGGCGCACGCATAATGGCTTACCCCCTGTTTTCGCGTGAAAGCAATATGCTTTCATCCAAAGGCACGCGTTCCGTCGTCTCTGTGCTGTCAATAGCCTGCGCCTGTGCCAAGGAGAGCTGGGCAAACTGCAACAGTCCGGGTGTCAGGCTGGCCGTCTGCGCCGACAGGTTAGCAATCTCTGCCGCAATGCGGGCAGAAACGGCGTCACAGAAGTCACCTGGCCAGTTGTCTGGGTTAAGGTCACGCGCCACATAGCGGGCGTTGCACGGGCTGACATTGGCGTACAGCAGCTTGCCGGATACCACAAACCGCCCCTTGGGTGCCCGCAGGTCGTCGTGCTGGCGCACATCCACGATGCGCAGGCAGTCCGTGGGAATGGTATAGGCATGACGGAAGCCGTGGGCTGGCGTATTGCTGTTCTGTGCCAATACGGCAAACTTGGTGGCAAAGCCCCAGGGAAAGGAGCGGAGCGCTTGTTCTGCCACGGTCTGAAAGATAGTTGAAGCGTTCCAGTCCTCTTCGTTCTCGTTGGCCGCCAATGGCAGCCCTACTTTCATCAGGGCATTGTTGATTACATCGAGCTTGGTCATTGTGTATTCCTCTTTTAATAGTTGGCTCGGCCCCACGTCCTGTAGGGCACTCGCCCTCGCTTGCGATTGGCGCGGCAATCGCTTCGCTCCGCGCACGGCTGCCGTACTTCCCTGTACGGCCTGAAAATATACAGCTATGTATTCTTCTGTAATAACTCACCTACGGTCTTGGCGGCACCTGCCGCGTCCGCCATACCCTTGGCCTGAGTTGCCGCCGTGGCGGCCTCTTGTGCCTGCGCTGCCTGTTCCTGCATGGCGGCCTGCTGCTGCGCCCGCAGTTGGCGTATTTTCTCCACGTCGGCATCGGCACGCACCACCTTGCCCGGCACGCCAAGACCTGTGGCCAGCTCGTCCACAACCTGATCCACGTCCAGCTTATCCAGCACGGACGGGTCCTGCGTGGCCTGCACGATCGTGGCCACATCCTGCAGCAGTGCCCGTGTGGTCTCTGCGCCGGTCTGCCTGAGCGCATTGGCCATGGGCGAAACAAATTCCATCTTCATCAGCAAAGGAATGCCCTGCAGGCTCTGCGGCGGGATGGGCAACAGCCCCAGCCTGTCCAGCGTAGCCACTGTGCGCTCTAAAAGCGGCGTGAGCACATTGGGCTCATAGGCCGATATGACCGGCCCCAGCTGCTGCAGAGCCTCACGCTTGCGCTCCAGAAACTCCGTGGCACTCATATCCCTGGGGCGCTGATCCAATGGCATGGAGGCAAAGATAGAGGCCATGAGCTCCTTTTCCAGCCGCAGGCCCACATTCTGCAATTCCGCCTGCACATACTGCAGCGACTGTGCATACGGCCCCAAATCCAGTATGGGCGTAATAAGGTTCTTGTCCGCCACAGGGTTCATGGCACCAGGCGCCAGATCCACGCGCCCCTTGAGGGTATAGGGATACTGCACGGGCGGGTTGACCAGTAGCTCTATGCCCTTGAGCTTGTGCCGTTCCAGTACGTCCATCTGTTTGGCGTCGGGCATGGCCTCGTCACCGGGCCCCGTGCCGTACACGGTCTGCCCCTCATGCCAGCAGGTGAAGAAATAGGGCATCTCCATATAGCCGCCTTCCGAGAGGAACTGTTCTTCCCCATTCTCTTCCCAGAAGAACGACTCCCAGGGCATGTTGTTTTTGTCCAGCTTGCCAGGGTCACGCATGTTCCGCCGCCGCACCAGATGATGGACGCGCACCAGATCATAGGGCTGTTTATCCAGCTTGGCCCGTGTGCCCTCGGAAAGCCTGCCCTTGCCGAAGGTTGCCGCCAGCTGCGCCGGCGTACAGGCCATGGTGCGCGTTACCGCGTCCAGCGTACCGTCATTATCCAAAGCCACACAGAAGGTGCCCACCTGCACGCACTCAAAGCGCAGGGCGGAGCGTTGCGCCGTTTCGCTGTAGAGCATGGCGCAGCCCGCCCAGAGCAGGTCAGTGTTGAAGGCCTGCACAGCCTGGTAAAAGCCGCCGTCGGCAAGTGTTGCCTTTATGCGGCGGTCCACCTCGTCCAGCCAAGCCCGCGCCCCGGATGCTTCGGCCAGGTTGGGGTCGTCAAAATCCGGCTCAAACCAGCTGATATTGCGCGGGGTCATGCCCGTGGTCATGCCCGATGCGCCGCGCAGGAGTGCCTGTGTGGCCGCCTGAGTAAAGGCCTTCCTGTTACGCCGCGTGGCCCTGGGGGCCATGTCCTCACCGGCAAACACTCCGCGATACGGGCATACCCAGCGCGACAGTTCGCGCCATTCCTCTTCCCGCGAAGACCGCGCCGTCTGCAAATGGGCGGCAAAGCTCCGCACGTCGTCCCATGTGTTCATAGTACAAGGCTCCTGCCCCGGTTTTGACAACATGCTGTTACTGTTGCTACACTACCACCATGAATGCGCGACAGATCATAAAGTTCTGGCGTTTTACATTTCAGGGCCTGGCTATAGCAGCATGGGGCACTATGGGGCTTACCCCGGATTGGGGAAGTTTTGTCCTTGGCCTGGTAGCGTTGATAGCCGCATTTGCCCTGCTGCCTTTTGAGAAAGGAGATTAGCCATGGCCGGACCCATGATTGCCACTATCGTGGCGGTTGCCGTTCTGGGTATCGTTGCATTCATCTATGCCAAAGCCCGCGCCTGACCGCCTCTGCCTCTCACAACCTTCCCAGAAGCCCGTTATTGCTGCTGCCTCCAGTGGTACCCAACGGTGACGTGAGCAGCGTACCGCCCATGCCGCGTCGTGCCCGCAGTTTGCGCTGTTCCGCGTCACGCACAGCACGACTTACGGGTTCTGCCTCTTCTTCTCGCTGAGGCAATGGCGTTGTCTCCGGCACTGACGGCTCGTCGTATCCCCCGCCGAACAGGCTGCTTATCAGCCCGCCAAGACCACTGCTTCCGCCCATGAAATCCTCCTGTATCGCTTGACGTATGGCCGCCCGGTGCGTATCTAACAAGAAAGGACGGCAGTGCTGCTAACACTACCGCCCTGGTGTGGGGCAATCCCCCTGTAAGTTACAGTTTTACAGGTTTCAAGCCCCGGTATGGAGTGCCATTCCTGCCGGGGCTTGAACCGTCTTACAGCCTAAACTGTTTGACGATTACCGCCACGATAACGCCAGCCACCACAGCGGCGGCGACGTTCAGGATGAACTGCTCCATAGGCAGCCTCCTTGTCCTGAGACTCGGAGGATTGCCCCGTACCATTTTTACCAGATACGGCAGTGTCTATCAATTATTGTCAATGAACACAGGGAGGCGGGAAACCCCGCCCCCCTAAACTATTTCGCCTCCAGAGCCGCCAGACGGCCTTCCATGTCGGCCAGTCGCGCTTCCATCCTGTCAGCACGTCTACGCTGATAGGCGGCTTCCATGGCCAAGGCTTCCGTATAGCGCAGGGAGTAGAGGTCGCCCGCAGGACGAGCCGCAATAGTTACATTGCCGCTGTCGTCCCTCTCTTCCTCCTGGTCTGCCCAGGTATCGTGGCAGAGCAGGCCGTAGCGCGTGGCATCCAGCCCGTGCTTCTGGAAAACCTCAAGAATGCGCTGCGCCACAAGGCCTGTGTGCAGACGGGCATTGTCGCCTTTTTCTGCAACGGCATCATTGAACCGGAACTGCTGCCAGTTGACCTCGGCCCAGGCGTCAAGTACCGCATCGGGGATTGTAGCAAGGGATTGTTTTGTACGCTCGTCAGAAGTAGAAATGCTGGCAGTGCCGGCGTAGACCTGTTTCCACCTACGGGTTGCAATGCCAAGATTGGCCTGATTATCATTTGATGGCTGCACGGCGTATTCCGTACTGTCAGGGTGGATTTCCAGACCAAGCTGCCCGTTGCCGCCCGTGCTGCTCGCCGTGCCAAGACCATAACAGTAGATGGACAGATACGCCTTGTTGTTCGTGGCTTTGCCGTACGTCATGCGCATCAAGCTTGTGTTGTAGTTCCGTATGCCGAACGCTGCTGAATACTTTGACACTGTTGACAGGTTATCCGTCGATGCAGCTTTGAACTGTGCAGTCATTTCATTGTCAAAATAGATGATGCTCCCTGTGAAGGTTTTTGTTCCTTCTATGGTCTGCGTGCCCGTCAGCTTCACGCAATCGCTGGTATCGGCACTGCCGCCG
>JAFTDG010000011.1 GCA_017454325.1 Desulfovibrio sp.
CTCAACGACGAGTCCCTCGTTACGGAGAATGCCGACCCCCGTTTCGGCCAGGAAGGCTTTGAAACTGTGATCCATGAAATCGGGCATGCCATGGGACTGGAACATCCTTTCTTCCACAAAGATAATGCGGACTTTCACCCCGTGATGCCACAATTTATCGAGAATACTGCCTTCAGCATCATGTCCTATGAACGGGCAGACCAAACCAAGGACGCCGTGAGCGGGAATAATGTGGCCGATTGGTGCGTCGACGGCACCTACTACTTCTCGCCCGTAGACATCCTGGCACTGCAGTACCTCTACGGCACTGACGGCCTCAACGGCAGCGAGGGCCTTGTCTACGACGACACCGTGCTCGCGTAACACGCATATGTAACAGGGGGGAAAGCCCGCTTTTCCCCCTGCCGCCCGTGCTGCAAAGCATGGCGCCATTCCAGCGGGTAAAAATCCCGTAATGTTGCATGCAGACAGCAGCCACACTGGGCGGTACGGAATGCTGACATAAACAAACAAGGAGAGCACTGATGAAACGTCTGATTCTTGTCCTTACTCTGCTTCTGGTCTCGTATGGCACAGGTCAGGCCGGCGAACAGGATTTCACGCTGATTAACAACTCCGGGCGGCCAATCTGTGACGTCTATATTTCGCCTGATGATGCCCGTGACTGGCAGGAAGACCTGCTGGAAGGCGACAAGTATTGCCTGGCCAACGGTGAACAGATCACCATAACCTTTGACCGCAGTTTCAAGGGCGTCAAACTGTGGGATCTGCGTGTTGTGGATAATAAGGGCAGGGAAACCATTTATGAGGATTTCAACCTGTCTAGAATTTCAACCATCACCCTGCGCAGAGACGGAACCGCCGAATACCGCTAATCCCTTGCTTCATGGGGGTGAGGGTGTCCCCTCACCCCCGTTTCACAGCCCACCCGCCAGAATGCCTCGGCACGTAACGTGCAACGGATATTTGTAACATAAGCATCCAAAAGATAAATTGGGCAGTCACTCGCCATGGCTATGCAGCTGCATAATGGTATCGCAGATACGTGCCACGATGCAGAAGAAGGCACCACTCCCCAAAAGTTGTATCCAAAAAATCGGCTGTGCGGGATACCCTCCCGCTCGCTCCAGAAGGAACATATCCATCCACAGTTCGCTGTTCCAGAAGGCCAGTGCGCACGCTCCGACTGTCACGGCGATAACCAAGAAATATGCCCGCCCAAACGTGTGCTGCAGGATACGGTGCACCATCTTCCAGAAATGGTTTCCGTGCAGACCCAGATGGAAGGATGCAAGCACGAAAAGCCAGGACGCAGAAGCACCGTGCAGGCTACGCCCCCACCAGGGCATGGCAAACGGCGCAAAAGGAAAGACATCGCCAGCCATTACCAGCGCACTGGCCGAGAGCGCGCCGAAAGCCAGGATTAGCAGAGTGCCGGTTACTGTGGTCAGTATGCGTCGTGAATTCCATCTACCGTGCAACAGGGCACGGTACCAGTGAAGGTTTATCAGATGGTGCAGAACAATAAGTACAAGCAGACAAATGCCGCTTATCCCGTGCCGCAGCAACCCTCGCGTCACGGGATAGCTCATCATCCACAGCATGCAGAGCGTCATGGCGACGTCCACACCCAGCGTGATGGCACGGCGGCGGGTCATTTTGCCAGTCCAGAAGCCCTAAGCCAGGCGTCAATGCGTTCACCCAGGTGGCTCCCACCCGAATAGGTAAACTCAAATCCTATGCCTACATAGGCACCCGGCGCGTTTTTTGCGAGATCAGAAATACTGTCTCCGAAAATGGTGCCCCCGTGACTGCTGAAAGGGAGGATAATCTTTCCTTTCCAGTCATGCGCCGCCATGAATGAAAAGACAGGCATGGGCATGGTCGCCCACCATGTGGGATAGCCGAGAAGAATGATGTCGTAGCCGGCGAGGTCAATCGTTCCGCTCAAGGGAGGGAAGAATCCTGCATTCAGGTCCTTTTGGGAAACATCATAGATGTTGCCGCGGTAGGGCTTTTGCATGACGATCTCAAAGGACTCTGCACCAAGCTGTTCGCTGATCATCCGGGCTGCTCTGCGGGTGTTGCCGGAATACGAGAAGTACACCACCAGGACGCGAGGCGAAGAAGGCATTGCCAAGCGGAATGGAGCAGCCGTCGTTGCTTCCGCTTCCAGCGGAGAAACATTACGACATATACGGAAACCGAGGTTAGGGTCTGCATCCATGGGGTTTGTAGCAGAACGGTAGGCGCTGCGCAGATGCTTGCCAAAATCTATGTAACTGCCCCCCCGGTTCACCCGATACGTACCAGTGGCAGGTCCGCAAGGATTGGCGGCAGGCAAATCAGCATAGGACCCGTAATAATCGAAGACCCATTCCGATACGTTGCCATGCATGTGGTGCAGGCCAAAGGCGTTGGGAGCGAGTGCATCAACAGGCATGGTCTCGCCGCGGTAATGGCTGGGCTGTACGGAAGGATCGTGCTGGGAGACGTAGTTTTCTTCTATGAGGTAAGGATACGTCGCTTCAAAATTGACCTTGTCGCTGTTCACCCGGTCGCCCACAGTAAAAACAGTCTTCGTGCCCGCTCTTGCGGCGTATTCCCATTCAGCTTCAGTGAGCAAGCGGTAGCCGTTGGCGCGACGATCCCAGCGCACGGCCTCACCATCTATGGTATAGACCGGCTTCAGACCGCGTTTTTCACTCAGCGCGTTGCAGTAGCGCACTGCATCCAGCCATACTACATTTTCCACTGGGAAGTTTGCGCCTTTGTGCTGGCTGGGATTGGCTCCCATAATTGCCTCGTAGTCGGCCTGGCGCACTTCATAAGGATCGACATAAAACGGGGCAAGCGTCACTTCGTGCTGTGCTTCGTCCGGTTGCCGTTGCCGTTCCGATACGGGACTGCCCATGGTAAATGTGCCGCCGGAAAGCCGTATAAAACCGTCATCCGGCTGTACAGCCCATGCAGGATATGGAGGCGCTGCAATGAGCAGAAAAACGAAGAAGAGCGCACATAAATGCATTCTTGTCATGACAGTTTTCCCCATATACATGCCGAACACCGTTCGCCACGCATCCATCATTGCAGCCCAAGCTCTTTGGCCCATGCAGTGATGTCGGCTTCGCTGGATTTTGCAAAAAGACGCCTGCCCTGAAGCCATTTGGCAGTTGGAGAGGCAGCAGCCAACAGCTCTGCACTCTTGCCGAAGGGACTGCCGCCTGATGTGCAGAAGGGAATGACGGTTTTGCCCTTGAGATCACACTTTTCTACGAACGTCTGGACAATGCGTGGCGCAATGCCCCACCAGATGGGATAGCCAATAAATACGGTTTCATATTGTCCCATATCCGGGATGGTGCCGGCGATTTTAGGGCGTATCCTCTCATCTGCCATTTCCTGAGAGGAGCGGCTTTTCTTATCATGCCAGTCCAAATCAGCTGCGGTATACGGCTGTGCCGGAGTGATTTCATAAAGGTCTCCATCCATCGTCCGGGCAATGACATTCGCTACACCTTTCGTTGTGCCGGTTGCGGAAAAATATGCCACAAGAACTTTTCGCCCTGCGCCAAGTGCAGTACCTCCTGCCACACACATCACTGGCAGAGAACAAAGAGCCATGAGGAATTTTCTTCTGTCCATCGTAATCTCCTTTGAAAAACCTACGCGTTAAAATCACTGCAGCCTGCCAAAATCTCCAACTTTATCGCCTGGTACAAAATCTTCATACCTTGGAAATGCACACAGCACAGGCTTGAACACATGGTATCATTTTTTTCCCAGAAGTATGGTCAGACACGTATATACAAGCTCGTACACCGATAGATAGGTAAAGCGGACATCCGCTGCCTTCATAGCTGTTCTTTGCCTGTCAGTAGCAAAAGCATAGGGATGCAGACCAAACATGAAAGGAAAGAACACATAAACGGCCTTTTGTATTTCTTCCAATGTCATGTCTGGACAGAATTTTTCGAGAAGCTGCATGATATTCTTCAGTGATTTTCCATAAGCTTTTTTGAAGGATGTCAGAAGCTCCAGGCGGCTATTGGCTTCCATGTCGTAATTATTCATGGAAAGAAGCTTTAACAGCTGTGTTCTGTGCATAAGCGATCTTGCAATCAGGTCAGCCAATTCATGCGCAGTCAATGTCTCGTGCTTTGTCAAAATGTCTTCCAGTTCCTGATTCCACAAGTCGTATTCCCTCTCATAGAGGGCAAGAAATATCTCTTCTTTCGTCTGAAAATAGTTGTATATCGTGGGACGGGAAAAAGAAGTGGCCTTTCCAATCTCCTTCAGGGAGATTTCCTTAAAGCTCATGGTTTGATACAGTTTTTCACAAGCTTTGATGATTTCTTCTCTTCTCTCTGAGATGAGTTCTGGCGTCCCCTTGAACATAGCAGTTCCTTGCAGAAGGCAATGAGAACATCATTGACACCGTGTCAACGCGCACAGTATGCACTATGGTTGACACAGCGTCAATGATGTTAACGCTTATGTTCTCCTGAACATAAGCATGTCCTGGAATGGGTGAGCAAATATCGCAGGCTGCAACTACATGTGACGCCAACATACACATCTTGGCGCTTAATCAGATCGCCAAGTGCCCTGACTTCATTGCCAGACAATCCTCAATGGGGCAGATGTACGCGTCAGATCTTACTCTGTCCTGGCCCTGCCGCAAGCGGCCAGCCGCGAGAACTCCTCTTTGGCCTTGTGCAGCTGCTGCTGAAAGGCGGCATTGGCGTGCAGGTTTGCCACGCCGGCAGCACCGGCAAGGCGGCCGGCATCCACGTCGCTTTGCCAGTGGTAGCCGCAGATAACCCTGCTCTGACCGTATTCATAACCGCGCTTGAGAATGATCTCCTTGCGCCCGGGGTTTATCTCGCTCAAAATCAGCGCCAAGCCCCAGCCCATGGCACTGTGGCCGGAAGGATAGGAGCCGGAAGCCCGGCTGTCCTGCTCTTTGGCGGGATTGCAGGTCGGTGCATTATACAGCACATAGGGGCGCAGGCGCTTGTACGCCTTCTTTGCCGTGCGTGTGGACATGTTGGACAGCTCGCGTCTCGCGCGCTGTATCAGCAGATACGTCTCTGGCATGTCCTGCTCGGTGATGGCCATGCCAAAGGCTTCGGAAAAGGTCTCCGGCATCTGTTTTGTGTCACAGTCTCTGACAGCCATGGCACCGCGCTCCGTATTGCGCAGGGAAAGGCCGTGCTCGTACTGCAGCCTATCCAGAACAAACTGCTGACTGTCATAGGCAGGCGGCGGAGGCAGAAAGGCCAGGCTGTCCACCCCCTCCTCCAGGGAAGAATAATACTTGTCAGGCGCAGTAAGCGCATCTTTGCCAAAGGGTACACGGGCATATGCCGTGCCGCACAAGCAGATGAGCACAAGCACTATGGACAGCAAATGAGACATAATACCCTCGCAGGGCTGGAAGCCATGAATTATGCCGCTTATTATGCCCTATGTAACAACAGGCAGTTTACTATATCACAGACACACTACCCGTCAAATACGTGTCAGCGGAGGCCTTGCATGGGCTGCTCTCTGGCCTGACAACACACCCCTTGCCCGCGCATGGCTTTTTTTGTAAGGTTAGTGTATGCAACCTCTCTTCGATCCCCTCCGCGCATTGCGCAGCCTCGGCCTGCGCGTCTCATTGGACGCAGACACGCACGAACTCCGTACTGAGTGGACCCATAACCCCTCCTACTACGACAGGCGCAAGGCAGACATGTGGCTCAAGCGCTTTGACAGCCTGCTCAAACTTCAGCTTGATGTGCCGGAGAACACGCTGCCACGCACCGTGCAGCAGCTCATGGCCAGCGGCAAAGTGAAGGTGGTGGAAGGCAAATTCATACGGGTATGAGCAACAGCAGAGAAAAACATCAGGGTAGTGACCAGATAGGAACCGGAGTTGCCGCCCTCTGCTCGTTCCGGTCCCCCTATGCACTGGCGGTTTTCTGTGCACTCTGCGTAGTTGCAGCGCGAGGATTAACGGATACGATACTGTTTTATGCAGGCATCCCTTTTGCCTATACGGATTTCTTTGTCCTCCTTTCTGCTGGCGTCGGAGGAATTGGTTGCGGACTGATTACCTTTGTGATTCTGGCTGCGGCAGAATTTTTTCGCTACGGCGGTGACTATGGCGGTCTCTACGCCATGTCCACCTATCTCGTTCTTATCGTGCTGATGAGCGGACTTTCCGTAAAGGGCTGGTGCGCGAGTTTCTCAAAACTTCTCGTGTCACTCTGTCTGCTGGCGTCTGTACTTGCTCTGTGCTGGTATCTCACCTTTACGGTTTTGCTGCCCAAAAGAATCTCCGGCAACTTTTTTGAAAACCTGGCCTTCTGGAAACTGTTTCTTGGTGCCCTGCCCGAGACGGCACTTGCCCTTTTAGCCGTTGCCCTCCTGTACCGTCTGGCACCAGCAACATGGCACCTTCCTCTACGTGGCAACCTCACGCAGACAGCACCCGGCCGTCAGGTGCTTGGCATGCACATCATGACACTGGCCCTGCTTGAAGCAGCACTTCTCTGCTGCACAGCCATCATCTGCACAGCCATAGTAACTGCCGCGGAAAATGACGCACACTTTTCTCTGGCATTTCTCTGCGAGCACTGGCGCGAACACGTTCGTCTGGGGCTTACCATGATGTGCGCCGCCGTGCCGCTTGCCTGCATCTTCAATCTGTATATCGTGCGCGTTGTCGTTGAGCCCATCAATGCCATGAGCTCCTTTATGGAACGCTATTATGCCCATGAAGAATCGGACAGGGAACAGAAACTGCCCATTCTGCATTTTAACAGCCATAACGAAATCGAAAAACTCTACCAGAGCTTACAGAAGATGGTGGCTGATGTGGGCATGTACATTGAGCGGGCCATTGATCAGGAACGAAAGTCAGCGCATCTGACACAGGGATTTATGCTTGCCCTTGCCAAGGCTGTTGATGCCAAAGATCGCTACACGAGCGGTCATTCCACACGTGTTGTACTCTATGCCAGAGAAATCGCGAAACGGCTCGGCAAATCAGAGGAAGAACAGGAGAAGATTTATGTGCTGGGGCTGCTGCACGATATCGGCAAGATTGGTGTTTCAGAAACCATTATAAACAAAAATGGCCGGCTGACCGATGAAGAATACGCCAAAATCAAGGAACATCCGGTCCTGGGCTTTGAAATTCTGCAAAATGTGACAGAACTGCCGCAACTTGCAACGGGGGCACGCTGGCATCATGAGCGTTTTGACGGCAAGGGCTATCCTGACGGCCTCGCTGCTGCTGACATTCCCGAGGAAGCCCGCATTATTGCAGTGGCTGATGCCTACGATGCCATGACCTCCAAACGCGCCTATTCCGACGTACGTCCTCAAGCGAAGGTGCGAGCAGAAATTGAACGCTGCCGCGGCAGTCAGTTTGACCCTCGCATAGCCGATGTCATGCTCGCCATGATCGATGAGGACACATCCTATACCATGCACGAGTGATCAAATACATCATTCCTGCATCGACTCTCACTGTGTGAGATACCGGAAGAACCGCAGGTAAAAGTGTGGTTCGGTAACATTCGCCTGGCTGCCCGCACAGTGCACCAGCCGCCAGGCGTA
>JAFTDG010000085.1 GCA_017454325.1 Desulfovibrio sp.
CCGTCACAACACCTCCTGATAGGACTGCGCCTACCTGCAGCGGACTTGAGGAACGCAGTTTATAGACTATCGTAATTTTGTTTTTATCAGCAGCAGACATACAGTCCATCTTAAAGGCACATCCTTCCTTTTATGCTTTATAGTAATACAGCCCCTCCCGAAGGCATAAGTTGTTCGTTTTTCGGCTCATTCTCTCCAGTCACGTACTATAAAGCTATGAGTGTTGTTTAACAAAAGAGGCTACCTCACATCCCATGCTTGGGACTATTTTTTTGGTAGCTGCCCATTGAAAAAGCCCCTACAGTCAATCATTGTAGGGGCTTGATTTTATTGGAGCCAGCCAAGAGAATCGAACTCTTCACCTGCTGATTACGAATCAGCTGCTCTACCGAATGAGCTAGGCTGGCAGTTCATCAATTTTGTCTAAAGTTGATAGTAATGTCAAGATATTCCGAACCAAACATTCATCCACGCTCAACTATCAGTGGAATTGCATGCAGTTCGTTTGTGATTGTTTCTGTAGGAAGAAGTTTCCATGAAATAGCATCAAACGGCCAGCCTAATCGTTCTGCTATGGCTCGCACCACTCCGGCGACATCAAGAACAGGATGGCGCTGGAAGACATCGGGGAGTCCATACGTCAGGTTGCAAACAAGACACTTGCCTGGCCTTTGTTGTAATTCAAAGGCCAGATGTGCTTTTTGTGATTGCACATCACGCACGACAAGTGAAATATCATATGCGCCTTCTTCAGCACCACCAAAAAGAGCATCAAAAAATGCATCCGTGCGTTCCGAAGGAAATATCTCTTTGAGGAACGCATGATCGAGTTTTTGAGGATTCATGTCACCTCCAAAAAAGACGTTACAGAACAAAACAATTACGCAGCAAGCCCATGTGCGCGCAGCAGATCATCCGTGAGATGAATATCACTTTTGGGTAATCGCGACAACGCAAAGGAGTGTAAAAGTTTAGAAGGCGTAGCTAAACCTTGGACACTAATGCCCGCTAAATGTGCAAACAACCCAATAATATCGCTGGCACTTGCACCAGCCGTGCGCAAGCTGCGTAATGCAAGGGAAGCATGTCTCTTAGCCAGCCTCTGGCCTGAAGCATCCAGCAATAAAGGTACGTGTGCATATTGAGGAACCCTGCCCTCTAAGAGACGCAATAATACTATCTGACGTGGTGTAGAAGGCAATATATCCCTGCCTCGTACGACTTGTGTTATACCCATAAGAGCATCATCCACTGCAACTGCCAGCTGGTAAGCAAATACACCATCGGAGCGCTGTAACACGAAATCGCCGCCGCAGTCAGCCAAAGTCAGGCATTGATAGCCTTGCACAACGTCTGAAAAACATATGTGTTCTTCGGGGCATCGAAGACGGAGACTTGGCTTACGACCTTGAGTCAAAAAAACATTGAGTTGCTCCCTCGACAAGTTACGACATGTACCAGGGTAGGGAGCACCGATGTCATCCATATGCGGAGCAGCCGCAAGATAACGTAATTCCCGGCGGGAACAGAAACAAGGATAAATAAGCCCTGACTGAGAAAGGAACGCTAATGCACGTTTATACAGTGATGCACGGGTACTCTGGAGATAATAATCAAGACTCGCTTGATTATCAGCATCACACTGCAGTTGGTTAACTTCTGGACCATAGTCCCAGTCTAACCCCAGCCAGCGAAGGTCATCCAATAGAGCACTTATATATTCTGGACGAGATCTTTGGGGATCAATGTCTTCTATGCGAAGTAAAACTTCGCCGCCTTCAGCTCGCGCAGCTAACCAGGCCAGCATAAAAGTCCACGCATTACCTAAATGCAAATACCCCGTAGGGCTGGGGGCCAGCCTACCCCGAACTGTTTCCATGACTTGTCAAACTAGTTAAATCTATAAAAGACGGTCAGAAGACATTCCAAAACGAACTACGAACATGCATAAAAATGCTCATTATGATTTTGTCTTTCGTTTTTTTGATGCAGAGGCACTTGATTTGCCCTTATTGCCACTATTTGAAGCAACACGTTTTTTCTTATCTGATTTTGAAACATGCTCTTTTGTGGGGGCCCCCTTCTTCTTATCCCGGGAGGCTAAGTTGTGCCTAACATCATGCTTTCGTTTTACCTGCGCATTGCGTACATCCTTGCGAGAGGATGAGTGCCGATCATTACTGGCTACAGCACGACCCCGTTTTTTAGACTTCTCTTTACTAACCTTCTCATGTTTATCTCGCTTCTTGTCATGCTTAGCGGCGGATTTTCGTGATGAGCTATGCTTACGGGAAAGTTCCCGTACAGCTTTTTCTTCAGCAAAATCGCTCAAACGCTTTTCAGCCTGAGCAACAAAATTTTCTGATCCATCAAGGCTGACACGGCGTGCGCCCAAAAAAGTATTTTTGAAATAAGGATCATCCAAAGAATTGATACGAACACGCGTACGCTTTCGAGGACTGTGAATGAATTTGCCCCCCCCTACATAAATACCGGTATGATAGCCCCTGCGTGGATGGCGGAAGGTAACAATATCACCAGCCTGCATTTCCGCAATATTGGTAATACGTCTGCCCACAACTGACTGTTCTCTTGCAGTGCGAGGCAAGGTAACGCCAACGCTCTTGTATGTCCAACAGACGAGACCGGAACAGTCAAAGCCCCCTGGGTTCATGCCGCCAGGTACATAAGGAGTACCGATTGCTGAACGTGCCCGACGTAATAAGCGGTCATTCAATCCAGGAGAATTGGCACGAAGAGGCGCAAAACCTTGTCCGCTTCCAGCTGTGGTAAAATCACCCTCCTCGTCAGCTTCATCCATGACCATTTCAAATGATCTACGAAAACGCTGTTCGGCTTCTCTTTCTGAATACGGTACAGATGCAGAGTCTTCTGCCCACAAACTGTCATCAATTTTACGATGTTTATGTTTAGCTGCACAACCGACAAGCATTAGGCTCATCAACAGCATGGTACATAATTTTAGGTAGGTACGCATCCATACTCCATGCATACACTCCGTTTCTAAATAAACGGCGGTTCTCGCACTCCTAAAAAACACAAGTTCACATTAGAAATGCTGTTAGGTTTTGATATCCAAAAGAGTGCCTAACATTGCATCGCTCGTTCTGACTATTTGTGCATTGGCTTCATAAGCATGTTGGGTTGAAATCATTCTGGTTATTTCAGCAGAAAGATCTGTGCCGCTGGGCGATGCATGCTTTACGAACTCATTGGGTGTAACATCATATACTGCATTGGCAGCAGACCATCGGGACAATGCCCCTGCATCACGCAATACGGCATCTAATTGCATACCCTGGCCATTTGCGACATTTGCGTAAACAGCACGTTGTGGCGCAAATGCGGTCGTATTTATATTGGCCACATTGTGAGCACTAACGGCCATGCCCAAAGAAAGGGCATTCATGGCTGAAGATGCATAATGTATGCTATTGATGCCGTTCATCATCGTGTTCTCTTAGTACTCTTTACTTACTTTATAACACAAGAGGACGACAAATGCAAAACATTCTCAGCGGTGTGCAGAGACGCTTAGGAACACCACGGCTTAAGTGCAAACATCGTCCGTGAGTTGCCTTTCAATACGGGCAAAAGCATTATGATTATGGATAGATTCCATACTTTCTACCTCAACGCTAAACCACTCCATCTGCCCATGCTCCAGCAGTCGTTGCGCAACGTTGCGCACAACATCCTCCACAAACGTGGGGTGGGCAAAGGCGTGTTCAGTGACATATTTTTCATCCTCACGTTTGAGCAGTGTGAATACTGCTGAAGAACCTGATGCTTCAGCGATATCAATAAATTCTTCCAACCAGGAAAAAGTCTTCATACGCATACGCATGCGCACCATAGTGCGCTGGCTGTGTGCTCCTTCGCGGCTGATGGCCTTGGAACAGGGGCACACGGTCATAATAGGTACATCAATTTCAAGAATAAATGACTGTCCACTGTCATCCAGTTCGCCCGTCAGTCGACATTCATAAGAAACCGTGGCCGAGCTACCGGAAGAAGGAGCGCGCTTAGTAATAAAGTAAGGAAAGCAAAGATGGGCATAGGCTCGGCGAGCACCAAGTTTCTTTTTGATTGTTTGTAAAAGCCGCTTTACTGACTGATAACTGAGCTCATCGTTCCACTGTTCCAATGCCTCCACAAAACGGCTCATGTGGGTGCCTTTAAATGCAGAGGGCAAGTCAACGCCTAAATCTACGGATGCTACGGTTTGTTGTGTTTCATGGCTGCGATCTCGTACGAGCAGTGGTAATTTTAATTCACGCACGCCCACACGATCTATATTGAGTGCAACCTGAGGAGTATGACTTTGCACATCTTCCATTAGTCTAAATCCCGGCCAGTAGTTGTTGCAGTAAATACACCGTGTTTTACACCCTTGCATGAAACGAGCCTGTCTGCCAATAAACGCACACGTTGCGGTTCGCCTTTCAGAACAAGCACCTCAAGACAGTTGTTATGATCAAGATGTACATGCATAGTTGTCACAATGCACTCATGATCGTCATGTTGTATGTCCATGAGGCGGCGTGCAAGATCATTTTTATGATGATCATAAACTAATGTCAGAGTTCCTGCCCCACATGGTTCATTATTCCATCGTTGTTCAACCAATGCCATGCGGATAAGGTCTCGAATTGCTTCAGAGCGATTTGTATAGCCTTTCAATGAACACAATGCGTCAAAATGCTCAAGAAGAACTTTATCCAGAGATATACCAAAGCGCGTCAGATTGCCCATAATCTTAACTTTCACTCTCCTGTTTTCAGGGCTAACAAATTCTTGTGCAGCTGTCATTCATCTACGACACAATTCCCAGACCTTCACAGTTACTGGCACGGGTTGGGCATACAAGGGTTTCACAATCTCCTGGTACACAGGACGTCCTTGCCAGCCACAGTGTTGTAAGGCAGATAAAAAAGAATCATAAACAGTACGGCCTGGTTCTGCCAGCCAAGCCAAACCATCCTTTGTAAGAGCATGCTCTAAAAAGTGCAGTACCGGCAGCACAAATCGCTTCTCATACATAATGTCCCCCCCCCAGATACGGTATAAACTCCCGCGCTGTACAGCAGGCTTTCGCCAGTCCATACAAATGCACAACGGTGGGGTGAGTTCATTAGTGATGGCATTGTGTTTGGTAAAAGATACAGCCTCAAATTCATAATCCATGGCCAGCATATATGCGCCCAAGCTCTGCGCAACCATGGTTGTCAATCCCAAACCACATCCCATATCTAAACAACGGTTGCCACAAATGTCATTTTTTTTGATGGTTAACCAGTTGGCTAACGCCACACTGGCTGGCCATAGCTCAGTCCAATACGGCAAGCGTTCATCATCATAATCACTGGGATTAGCTGTCATGGCCTCCCAAAGTTGTTCGAGATCAGCAGCCCTATCCAATAGCCATAAGCGATTTGCAGCGCGTACGGTAATATGGGATGTATATGTTGTCAGACCGAAGCTTTCTGGCTGAGCAGTATGCATTTCATAATCTTTCACGTGGATAGTATAAGCCATCAGTATCGAACTGTACAGCCATAGGATGCGAAGATGCTTTATCTGCTCTGGAAAACTAACTGCTGCATATGCACACTACTTGAGTAGCGTCGTATGCAGGTATAAGATACTCGAACAGCACACGGAGGCCATCTATGAACAAGCATGCCGAATATCTAAATCGCATTTTATTGAGCCGCGTTTATGATGTGGCCGTTGAAACTCCACTCGACGAAGCTAAAAGTCTTTCCCGACGTACAGGCAATAAAATTTTATTGAAGCGTGAAGATCTTCAACCTGTTTTTTCTTTCAAAATCCGTGGTGCGTATAATAAAATGGCCCACTTAAGCAAAGATGAACTGCGCCGAGGTGTTATTACCGCCTCTGCAGGCAACCATGCACAAGGGGTTGCATTAGGTGCGCGACGTCTTGGATGCGAAGCCACAATCGTCATGCCAGTGACCACTCCAGCCATTAAAATTGAAGCGGTACGCCGTCTTGGGGGACAGGTCGTGCTTTCTGGCGAATCCTTCAGCGACGCCTGGCGCCATACAGAAGAATTAATCCAAGAAACAGGCTGTACATACATACCCCCCTTCGATGATCCCGATGTGATTGCAGGCCAGGGAACCATTGCCATGGAGATTTTGCGACAGCACCCGGACGATATCCGAGCCCTCTTTGTACCCATTGGCGGCGGCGGCATGGCTGCAGGAATTGCTGCCTACATTAAAAACTTACGTCCAGAAATTCGGGTTATTGGTGTAGAGCCAGTGGATTCTGATGACATGCGTCGTTCTATTATGGCCGGCCATCGTATAGAAATGAATGAGGTAGGGCTGTTTGCTGATGGTGTTGCTGTAAAGCTGGTAGGTGAAAATACTTTTACGCTCTGCCGCGATCTCCTTGATGATATTATCACGGTTGATACGGATGCCATATGCGGCGCCATCAAGGATATTTTTGAAGATACACGTGTTGTTGCAGAACCTGCTGGAGCATTGTCTTTAGCCGGGCTCAAATCTTATGCGAAAGCTGGAGGTTTGCGTGATGCAACACTGATAGCTGTTGTTAGTGGTGCAAACATGAATTTCGACCGGTTGAGTCATGTTGTAGACCGTGCTGAAATTGGTGCCCAACGCGAGGCATTGCTTGCCGTGGTTATTCCTGAAACAGTTGGCAGCTTCCGACAGCTGTGCGCATGTTTTGGAAGCCGCAATATCACAGAACTATGCACACGCTTTTCTGATCCTGAAAAAAGTCGTGTACTTGTTGGCATCAAAATTAACGATCGCGATGATGTCGCGGAGATGCTCAATGAACTCAACAGAAAGGGCTTTGAAGCTGTTGATCTGACGGATAACGAATTTGCCAAAGTACACCTTAGGCACCTTGTAGGCGGAAACGCCCCAAGGGTTCTCCACGAACGCGTATTGCGTTTTACCTTTCCTGAACGTCCAGGTGCACTATTGAATTTCATGGACGCCATGCGTGTTGATTTTAGCATAACGCTTTTTCAGTATCGTTACCACGGTGCTGATTTTGGACGCGTACTCGTTGGTTTTGAAGCCCCTGACGAAAAACGCGATGCTTTTGAAGATTTTCTCCATCGTGTAGATGCCATGGGCTACCAGCATGTTGAAGAGTCTGAAAATGAGGCATACAAAATGTTTTTAGGCTGGCATGAATAGGGCCTTCCCTAGGAAATAGAAACACTTTTTTTACTGCTGGTTGCGCATTTTCTATTCATTATCCAGAAAAACCCAGTGCAGCATACGTTTGTGCACCCGTAAGCGGTGTTCTGCCTGTTGCTGCAAAAGGGAGGTCCTGCCGATCATTATTTCTTTATCCACATGAATAGCTCGTACAGGCGAAGCACTTAACATAACGCGGGCATTGCTTTCTGCTTTTTCCATAAGAGCAGGTGTCAACTCCCAGTGTAACAGTTCGTCGCCAGTAAGGTTGCCTCGACAACCGGCCATGACATAGTTAGCACCAGCTACAGCATCCTCAGGTGAATCGAATAATTTGATATTGGTTCCTAAACGCGTCATTACTTTTTTTACAGGAGAGGAATCAACACTGGGTGGAAGTGCTATGCGCAGGGCAAAAGGAAACCACGCAGTGGCTTCCATAAGCGAAAGCAGGGAACCATTGATGCAGCCAACACACGCACAGGTAACATTTTGAAGATAACGTGAGCCGCGCAACATACAGGCTATGTCAGCAAGTGCATGAGCAGGGTGCGCATCAGGACTTCCTGCATTGATGACAGGAAAACGCAAATCTTCAGCCCGTCTGCTATCTGTATCTAAGATAGGCAAACCATAGGTATACATGCAATCAATAAAAGAACTGAAAATAGGGATGAGTTGATCCTGAAATTCATCCATTTCAGAATACCACAGGCCAAGGCTACCTTCATAGATAACAGAACCGCCCATCTGCCGCACAGCAGCAGAAACACATAACCGCTCCGGTAGTGATGGTTGCGCAAAAATGAGCAATGCAACACGTTCTGTCATAAAATCAGTCTGTATTTTTGCATCAGGCATGCCCAATGCCTGCTGAACAAGCAGCCAAGACGCATCTTCACCGAGTTCGCGGATTGTTAAAATATGCCTTGCCATACATCCTCCATTATCGAACACGCATGCATCCATTTTATGCATTTTTTATAAATTTCTAGCAAGGTGTTCTTTTCATGTCCAGTATGGTGTTACTTTCTGCTCTAGCCTGCACGAACAGGAAATCTTGCTAAACGTGTACCATTTTCTTATACTTTAAATTTACAAACATTTTTCTGTCTCTGTAACTCACATGAAAACACTCCTCTTTGATCTTGATGGCACACTATTGAACAGCCTTGAAGATATTGCTTTTGCTGCGAATGCTATTCTTACGGCCCACGGCTACCCAGTCCATCCCCTGACTGAGTATCGACAACTAGTAGGTAACGGTTTTTACCGTCTCATAAGTAATGCATTACCCCCCCAAATTGCTAACACCATATCAGAAAATACTTTGACAGTCCTCGTAACTGAAGCCAGATCATGGTATAAAAAGAACATGTTTCGTGCCACGCAACCCTATGCTGGAATCATTGATACCCTTAGCCTGCTATCAGACGCTGGTCACATGTTATCTGTTCTTTCAAACAAACCTCACGAACTGACAGTTGCATTAGTTGAACATTTTTTCCCACACGTTCCATTTTCCATAGTGCTTGGTGCCAGGGAGGGAGTGCCTCTAAAGCCTGATCCGACAGTACCGCGTGAGATGCTGCACGCTATGGGAGGAACAGCTAATGAGGCATTTTATATCGGAGACAGCGATGTGGACATCCTCACCGCCCGCAACGCCGGTATGACGTCCATAGGCGTCGCATGGGGATTTCGCGGTATTGAGGAATTGCGCGCTGCAAATGCTGACCATATTATTTCCGTACCTGCAGAACTGGCAACTGTTGTGGAGGGATGATGCTACGCCCCATCATTGAGATTGACGAAAGCAAATGCAATGGCTGTGGTCAGTGTATCCTTAATTGTGCAGAAGGTGCATTAGCAATTGTCAACGGCAAGGCCAAACTGATCAACGAGGTCTACTGTGATGGACTGGGGGCCTGCCTCAACTGTCCACAAGGTGCGCTGCACATCGTGGAACGAGAGGCACAGCAATTTAATGCAGAAACTGCTTTGGCTGCCAAGCGTCTCAAAGCAGAAGGAGGAGGAACTGCTGAGCCTGAGTATGTCGTTGGGTGCCTTGGCAGTGCTGTAAAAATCCTCACACCCTTAACCACCAATTTTCAAAGAAAAAGATCTGATCTTCAAGCAGTCCTTTCTACATGGCCCCTGCAGCTACGTCTTGTTCCGCCATCAGCGCCTTTTTTAAAAAAGGCCAGAGTGTTGCTGGCAGCACATTGCGCCGGGTTTGCCCTACCCAATCTGCATGAGGATTGGCTTATTGGCCGTGTTCCTATTATTACCTGTCCCAAACTGGAAGATAAAAGCGTTCTTATGGATAAACTGACCAACATTTTACGACAAGGAAACATTGAAGCTTTAGATGTCCTCAGAATGAGTGTACCGTGTTGTTCTATGGATAGCCTTACAAAACAAGCTATTGCCAATGCCAAAAGCAACCTCGTTGCCAGCTACCATGTTGTACAACTACAATAAGCTATCGCAACAAGAAGTGAATTATAGTTTGGTGGCCTTGACAAAACATAGTAAGAAACTATGTTTTTAGTTATCTCTTATTGTTATCGCAAAAAATAATGTGACACAAGCCTGTATTTATAACAAGTTACCCCTGGTTCCCATATATGCTTATGCTATCTGGCGTTTTCAACTCGATTTTCAGTTTTACCGCATAGATGCCAGTTAAGGACTTGTCATGCCTATTAAAATTCCTGCAGATCTGCCTGCATGCGCAGCTCTGGAAAGTGAAAATATCTTTGTTATGACGGAAGACCGTGCCCTTAGGCAGGACATCCGCCCCTTGGAGATTGCCCTCGTCAACCTTATGCCGACAAAAATTGCAACTGAAACACAGCTGCTCCGCCTCTTGGGTAATACACCAATACAAGTCAACATCACCTTGCTACGCACAGCAGAGCATCAGTCACGGCATACATCTGCGCAACATTTAGAGCGTTTTTATAAAACTTTGTCTGAAATTCAGGAAAGCAGCTTTGATGGTATGATTATAACGGGGGCACCCGTTGAACACCTCCGTTTTGAGGAAGTGGACTATTGGGATGAGTTGCTGGAGATTATGGCTTTTGCGCAACGCCATGTCTACTCAACCCTATATATCTGTTGGGCAGCGCAAGCTGCTTTGTACCATTTTTACGGAATACCCAAACATCCGTTACCTGCCAAAATTTCCGGAATATTTGAGCATGGCATCCTGCATCCAGAATGCCGTCTTTTCCGTGGCTTTGACGATACCTTTCTTTCTCCCCATTCACGTCACACGGAAATACAGGCCGATGATGTATCCTCTGTACCAGAGCTGCGATTGCTTGCCCGCTCAGAAGAAGCTGGTCTGGCACTTATTGAACGGCGTGATCATTCTCAAGTATTCATGACTGGCCACTTGGAATATGACAGGGACACATTGGATACTGAATTTCGTCGAGACAAGGCAAAAGGCCTTTCTCCGCAGATTCCACGGCATTACTATCCTAATGACAATCCAAACAGTGTACCACGCATGTACTGGCGCGCACATGCCAATTTATTTTATAGTAACTGGCTCAATTATTATGTATATCAAGAAACTCCCTACAGCCTGAGCGCCATTTCCGAAGAGGGACGTGAGCGTTGCCTCTGACAAAGCGAACGAGGTTCCTATGCGCTTTTCTACAAGAACTCGCTATGGCCTGCGCTTTCTGCTTCGTCTGGCGGCCCAACCGCAAGACAAGCTACTGCAATTGGGGCAGGTGGCCCAGGAAGAAAATATTTCCTCAGGCTACCTTGAACAAATTGTCCGTGCGCTGCGTCCAATGGGCATATTGCATGCGGTTCGTGGCTCAGGTGGTGGGTATGCTCTGGCAAAGGCTCCTTCGGAAATCTGTCTGGAAGAGGTATTTCAGCACCTTGAAGGGGATATTACCCCTGTACGTTGCCTGAGTGACAAACGCTGTCAGCGTGCAGTTGCATGCTCCTCGAGAGCTTTTTGGGTAAAATTTGACAAACATATCAGATCATTCCTGAAGAAGCACACTCTGCAGGATATCCTTGAATCTGAAAATCATTACTCCACTCTAGGAGGAAATTATGTGGAATTACACGAAGGCTGTTCATGATCATTTTTTGCATCCACACAACGTAGGTCCGTTGAAAGATGCTAACGCCGTTGGTGAAGTTGGAAGTCTGACCTGCGGAGATGCACTCAAGCTCTATCTCAAAATCAATGATAAAAATATTATTGAGGATGCGGGCTTCGAGACCTTTGGCTGTGCGAGTGCTATTGCTTCCAGTTCTGTACTAACGGACATGGTTAAAGGGATGTCAGTAGATGATGCTCTCAAGTTGACAAACAAGGATATTGCCAACGCTTTGGGGGGACTGCCAAAGCAGAAAATGCATTGTTCTGTTATGGGGCAGGAGGCGCTGGAAGCTGCAATCCGGCAATGGAAGGGTGAGCCGCCCGTTCCACACGCTCACGAAGAAGGTAAACTTGTCTGTAAATGTTTTGGCATTACCGACGCCCAAATTATTCGCGCTATAAGAGAAAACAATCTTAAGACCGTTGAGGAAATCACCAATTATACCAAAGCTGGCGGAGCCTGTGGCAGCTGTCTTGATGAAATTTCCGAGATTCTGGCTGCTGAGATAAAACAAAAGCCTCTCAAGGAATTGAAGCCCCTACCACGTATAACAAACATCCAACGCATGCAGCTAGTGCTTAAAACTATTGATGAAGACATTCGTCCACGACTGGCCGCCGATGGAGGGGACATTGAACTGGTGGATGTGGAAGGAAAGCGTGTCGTTGTTGCCCTCAAAGGGCGTTGTGCACAGTGCCGCGTAAGCGACGTAACAATACATGATCTCGTGGAACGCTTACTGCGCGAACATGTGGAACCCGGTATTGTGGTGGAGGAAGCATAGACATGAAAACCATCTATTTAGACAATAACGCCACTACTGCCATTGCTCCGGAAGTACGGGAGGCTATGCTTCCCTATCTTGGGGATTTGTACGGCAACCCTTCCAGCATGCATACCTTCGGCGGACAAATTTCCGAAGCTGTTGAAAATGCGCGTGAGCAACTTGCCAGTTTACTCGGGGCAGACCCTGATGAGATTATCTTTACGGCCTGCGGTTCAGAAAGCGACAATACAGCAGTGTGGTCTGCGCTGCAGACGCAGCCAGAAAAACGCCGTCTTGTGACCACCAGGGTGGAACATCCAGCCATTCTTAATGTTATGCAGCACTGGGAGCGTCAGGGATATCATGTAACGTATCTAGGCGTTGACAACAAGGGACGTCTAAATCTGGATGAATATGCGCAGGCACTCACTCCAGACACCGCACTTGTAAGCATCATGTTTGCAAACAACGAAACGGGCAATATCCATCCCATCCAGCGCATGGCTGAAATGGCAAAAGAAAAAGGTGTGCTGTTTCATACTGATGCAGTCCAGGCTGTTGGAAAGGCCTCCATTGATCTTAAAAAAATGCCGGTAGACATGCTTTCCCTTTCCGGCCATAAACTGCATACTCCTAAAGGTATCGGTGCCATGTATGTTCGCAGGGGTGTGCGTTTTCGTCCATTGATTCGTGGCGGACATCAGGAACGCGGTCGTCGTGCTGGTACGGAAAATGTTCCCTATATCGTTGGCCTTGGAGTGGCTGCGCAACTGGCAGCTGCTCATTTTGAAGAAGAACTTTTTAATGTGGCCAAGTTGCGCAATGCCCTGGAACAAGGTATTGTCAAAAATATTCCTGACAGCATTATTAACGGAGATGTGGATAATCGTTTGCCCAATACCACTAACATCTCCTTCAAAAATGTGGAAGGTGAAGCCATCCTGCTTATGCTTGATCGTCTGGGCATCTGTGCCAGTTCCGGTTCAGCATGTTCCTCAGGAAGTTTGGAACCTTCACATGTATTGCGAGCCATGGGAGTGCCTTTTAATTATGCTCACGGCTCCATACGTCTTTCCCTTTCTCGTTATACAACACAAGAAGAAGTGGATTTTACTGTGCAGCATTTCCCTGAAGTCATCAATACTCTAAGAATGATATCCCCTTTTAAGGAATAAATAGAGTCTCGAATTCTTTTACACGAGCGCGGCTGGATTATCCACGCCGCGCCATAATTAGATTGTCCTTCCAGACAGATACATGAGCCAGGGGTTGGCTCTCTAGCCTAAACTATGTTCGCAACCATTGCTCTTATGGCCGAGCAGTTTCCACCTCTTGAAAATGCTCGAAAAGACGGATTGTTGTGCGCCGGCGGAGATCTGCGTCCGGAACGTCTGCTGGCAGCCTATAGCAGAGGGATTTTTCCTTGGTACTCTGCAGGATTACCTATTCTTTGGTGGTCACCGGATCCACGTTGTATCATGCCACTTGAAATGTTCCATTTGCCCAAACGCAGTGTCCGCACTCTGCGCAATCATCCTTTCCATCTGACGCACAATACCGTCTTTAACCAGGTTATCCGGGCATGTGCCGCACCGCGCAAAGGTTCGGATAGTACATGGATACTACCAGAAATAATTGAAGCATACGAACAGTTGCATTTACTGGGCTACGCCCATTCCATTGAGGTATGGAATACTAAAGGACAACTTGTTGGTGGGCTTTACGGCGTGGCATTGGGACAGGCATTCTTTGGTGAATCCATGTTCCATATAGAGGCAGAGGCATCACGAGCAGCGCTTGCAGCCCTTGTGGATTTATTGCGACTTCGAGGTGTAATGCTACTGGATTGTCAACAGGCAACACCACACATCATGCAGATGGGTGGTGTTCTGCTTCCCCGAACTCTTTTTCAAAAAAAATTACAGGAAGCCCTTCGTTTTTCTCAGCGACAGAACAATCGAGATACCGGTACCACAGCTGACACAAATTACTTCTCCCCATGGGCTGCGGAATGGGAACCTTGGGGATGTCACTATATATGGTCTTCAAGCGGCTGGTCTAAATCGTAATACCCCCAGGCTCTAAATGGTAAGGGCCAGTCATTCACTGCATCAAAACGAATAAAGCCTGAATTCTTGCTCTCAATAATACCTTCCAAAGGCCCTACACCAAAAGGCACGGGCAATTCAATCGGACAGACCGTCAAACTTTCAAATGTATCTGAATAACGTCGTTCCAGATAATCTGCCAGAGCGTGGCTTTCATTTTCAGTGAAAGACTCCAAAATACAGCGTAAGGCTGCCTCTTCAGTGGCTCCCTGCAACACCTGCAATGGAATGGATGCATCTGCAGGTGCCACCAAATTACGATTGAGAAGCTCTTTTACCTCATCATCAGTTGCACCAGGACGAAATATTTGTACTTCTACATGGCGATGGCCTTTGAAAGTGTGCAGGGTCGCAGCCACTATATAGGATCTCTCCAGCAGTATTTTTCCCTGAGCTGGTACAAAAGTAATTTCCACAATCCCCCTCCCAGAACAACAACAAAGACATGCCACATGGAGAATGACGATACAAAATACAACAGCTAGTTTTTAATTTCCTGTATCCTGGGCAGGCTTTTAACCATCTGCAATGCCATTCTCAATTGATTGTCTCGCGCTAATTGTTCTTGTGCT
The DNA here is from genome assembly GCA_017454325.1 of Desulfovibrio sp. GTDB lineage: Bacteria > Desulfobacterota > Desulfovibrionia > Desulfovibrionales > Desulfovibrionaceae > Desulfovibrio. The sequence goes on from JAFTDG010000085.1 coordinate 14,821, forward strand.
GTATCCTTTTCATTTCTCTTTCGCGTATCCTTCTTTTCTTTTCCAGATTCCAAGTGACGATTAAGGTCCTGTTCCCTTACCTGGATTCGTGCATTGTCTTTATCATTCTTTTCTTCACTGCGTGGAGTCTCAAAGGGGATGTCAACATCAGGGACAATGCCTTCAGCCTGGATGGAACTGCCGTTAGGCGTATAATAAAGTGCCACAGTCAGTTTTAAGCCAGAACCGTCTGACAAGGGAATGATATTTTGTACTGAGCCCTTGCCAAAAGAACGTTCTCCAACTGTCAGCGCTCTTTTTTGATCACGTAGAGCACCAGCAACTATTTCTGAAGCGGAGGCAGATCCAGCGTTAATAAGGACTACCATAGGCATATGCACATCATCGTTTTGATGTTTCGCCTCGTATACTCTATCAGCATTCCCCTTTCTGCCCTTAATGGACACAATAACACCTTTATCAAGAAATGTGTCAGAAACAGCAACGGCCTGATCTAGCAATCCTCCGGGATTATTGCGTAAATCAAGCACGATTCCTTTGATACCTCCGCTATTTTTGCATTCTTTTGCCGCCGTTTTCAGGGCGTCTTTCAGTTCATCCGTAGTTCGTTCTGAAAAACGCGTCAGTCGAATCCAGTAATACCCATCTTCAAGTTTTTTGGATTTGACACTTATAAGAGGTATGGCATCGCGCACGATGCGCAAAGTCTGTGGAGTTTTTGCATCACTATGGATGACAACCAATTCCACATCAGTACCTTTGGGCCCGCGAATACGGGAGACAACTTCCTGTAAAGAAAGTTCCTGGGTCGGCTGGCCATTGATGGAAAAAATAATATCTCCGGATTTGATGCCGGCACGAAAAGCTGGAGTGTCTTCTATAGGTGTCACAACGGTAACTTGACCATTCTCCATAGAAATCTCTATACCGACGCCGAAAAATTCGCCTGAAGTAGTCTCCTGCATTTCCTTATATTCTTCGGCATTCATAAATGTTGAATGAGGATCAAGCCCCTGAAGCATTCCCTTCACAGCACCATTGATGAGATCTGCCTGAGACATATCCCGCACATAATAGCGTTCAACTATGTCAAGTACCTGACTGAAACGCTTAAGTGCATCAAATTTTCCCAATGTATCTTTAGAGGAATTGGGGACATTAGCTGCAAAAACGGGCAAACTGCCCAACGTCCCTACTACAACAATAATGAAAACTACAACGCAGGAACGAACAAAAAGACGCATAGTATTGAGCTCCTGAAGGAGAGATAATAGAGGTATATTTATAACCGCAAAAAAATGCCTTTTTTTTTTTCAAATTGCAATGAAAATCCGGAACAGTTTCAAGACAGTTATGCACAAAAAAAGGGCTGCCGAAACTATCGACAGCCCACTGTAAGGGCCAGGAAATACATTCAAGAAATAAAAATGTTAATCCTCAACCTTAAAGAAGGCTGCAGCCCCCGCACCACAGACAGGACAGGAATCACAGGGACCTTCATGAGTATATCCACACACCTTGCACACATAGTAATCAGTCGCAGGGAGGCTTGAAGGATTTTCCAGTGCTTTCTTGTACAGCTCGGCATGCACTCCTTCCACCTTATTAACAAAGGTAAAATATTTAGCAATGGCTGCCTTGCCCTCTGCTTCCGCATCCTTGATCATTTCCGGATACATCGTAGTAAATTCATGCGTTTCGCCTGCCAAGGCACTCTTCAGGTTATCAACAGTCGTACCTACTTTACCGGCATTTCTCAAATGAGCCATGGCATGGACCGTCTCTGCAGCAGCCGCAGCACGGAAGAGTTTGGCCACTTGTGGCATTCCTTCTTTATCCGCAGCTTCAGCAAAGGTAAGATAGGTTCTGTTTGCCTGAGATTCCCCGGCAAAAGCTGCCATCAAATTTTCCTGCGTTTTACTCATTGTTTTTCTCCTTCTGTTAATAATAATTATTACTATAATAATTATTCCCAGTTGTAAATAAAAAGAAAACGGCGCAAGAAAGAAGGCTATCTGGCATAGCTATGTTCATTGCCCTAGCAATCTGCGCGTTTCATCCGAAAGCCCCCGCAGGCTCTGAAATACCTTTTCCGCTCCGTATGAACCGGAGTCCTGCACTATGGCAATAAACACCTTTTCATCCGTCACATTAACACGGGTCACCGCAGGAACATCAATGCTTTTACTATGAGGCTCCCCGGTAAATGACCAAAACGGGCCTTCCCGATGTGGCGTAGAAGCATTCTCCTGCAGAGCAGCGAGTTTGGCAGCATGGGTCATACTGTCGTCGTGATGTATATTGGGCAGAACAAAAAGACTGACCGCAGCAGCCACACGCTCCTCGTCCGCTGCAGGGCATGTTAACACCAGCATATATCCTTGACCGCCCTCTCCTACTGTAAAATCCTGTTTTTCCCCGCCATCCCAGCCATTGGGTACATCGACTGTAAACAGTGTATACGAACGTACTTCGGCAAATACAGGTTCGTTACTGCATAATAGCGCAATAAGTAGAAAAACAAAAAAGCTGTATATTTTGCCGTGATAATATACAATATTGCCTGAAACAAGATAGTTATCTTCATCAATCCAGAACGTCATAAGCTTTCTCCATCTATGTTCATTAAACATAGTTTATCTGTTACGCATAATTGCCCACAGATAAGGGAAACTTGTTCCCATCAGAAGAAACAGCAAGCCAAGCGAATTGAGTACATACAATCTGCGGGGAGCACGGCGATAGAAAAGCACTGCCCAACATACAATAGCAAGTGAAAACGCCGTCAATGTGGGTATACGATCGGCAATGGCCGCAGGCATGCTTCCAGGCCGCAACGCGAAACCAATGGTTATGCCCCAACGATCAAGGCAGTATGGTATATAGCCGATCATAGCCCACAGAGTACACCAACGCGCAGCATGCTGTTCTTCCTCTTTTGTGCCCCCCCAGTGCTGTATCAACTGTGGTTTTCGAGAAAGGTACCATAGCGTCAATCCTCCAGCAGCACTCAAATAGGTAAAAAAAACATGAAATGAAGATGACGTAATGGCCATCACAGCACGATAAACTGTCATCCCCTCAGGCAGGCCGGCAAAAGGGCAAGAGGGCAATGCCTGAGCAGCAAAAAAGCACAGCGCAGCTAAAAGGGACAAGCATACACATGCCCCTGTGGCAGTAAAAAAAGAAATCTGCCTTGCAGAAGTTTTCTCCACAGTTGGACGCGACAGTATAAGTTGCACACTCAAACATAGCACACCAATAAACCATGCCACGACAGCAGTGCTGAAAGGCAACATGACAGGTGTCCAAAAAGATACCCCTTGTGGAATATTCAGTTTGCCCTGCACATGACTGAATTGCAAAAGCACATCACTAATGTGTACTATTGGCCAAAACAGGGCTAACACAAGATTCAGCCGCATCATTTCACGGCTGCCCAGGCAACATAACTCATTTTTTTTATGTTGCCCGACCAGAAGTGTAAAAGCTGTAACAAGGGGCATAGCCAGGGCAGCGTGCGCAGCAATGCCTAATACTGCAGCCATCCATTGCCAGCATACATGCCATGTGGAAAATGTTTGCATAGGATGCCTTGTATATCGAGGCTGTCATGAGAGCAAGCCTACTACCACAGCAGTTGAACAAGAAATAAGGCCCCTCCGAATACAGGAGAGGCCCATATTTTTGTTTTATAACAGGGGAGTGAATTACTCCAGCGAGCGCAAACGCTCCCCGTAGAAAGCCTTACGGTACAGTTCTTTCAATTCCACAATCAAAGGATAGCGGGGATTGGAACCAGTGCATTGATCATCAAATGCCTGTTCTGCCATCTCGTCCAGCTTTTCCAGAAAATCAGATTCTGAAATACCAGCATCTCGAATGGATGCAGGAATACCAACATCCTTCTTGAGAGCTTCAATGGCACGCACAAGGCGAGCTGTCTTTTGCCAGCGTTCGTCTGGTCCGTCGCCACTAATATCATCGGCCAGATGTAGCATGTCAGCAATGCGTGCGTAACGCCCTTTCACCCAAGGATATTTGTATTGCGGCAGCATCCCCTGCTTGGTGGGGGTATCTGTGGCATTGTATTCAATAACATACGAGAGCATAAGCGCATTTGCCAGACCATGCGGCAAATGCAGGTAAGAACCCATGGAATGTGCGAGAGAATGGCAAACGCCAAGGAACGCATTGGCAAAAGCCATGCCTGCCATAGTGGCTGCATAGTGCATCTTCTCACGCGGCACAAGACGGTTTTCACCGCCCTCATAGGAACGTCGCAAATACTTAAAGGTAAGACGAATAGCTTCCATTGCCTGACCGTCGGCAAAATTGGTTGCCAGCGTAGAAGTATATGCCTCAACAGCATGTGTCAATACATCTAGCCCAGCATTGGCAATGAGAGATTTTGGCAGATCCATGACAAATTCTGGATCCACGATGGCCATGTCCGGTGTTAACGCATAATCAGTCACGGGATATTTCACACCGGTCTCACTGTCAGTAATGACTGCAAAGGGCGTGACTTCCGAGCCTGTCCCTGACGTGGTCGGAATGGCGACCATAAGCGCCTTCTTGCCCAAATCAGGGAAAGCCACCACACGCTTTCGAATATCCATAAAACGCAGGGCAATATCTTCAAACTTGATGTCAGGCACTTCGTACATAAGCCAGATGATCTTGGCAGCATCCATGGGCGAGCCACCCCCTAGGGCGACAAAAAGATCTGGCTGAAATGTATTGACCATAGCAAGCGCTTTACGGGCAGTGGCAATATCTGGATCAGGTTTTACACCAGCAAAAACGCGTACCTGCATACCCATTTTTTCAAGTACATCTGTCACTTTGCGCACATGCCCGAGCTGCTCCATCGTTGCATCGGTGATGATGCAGGCCCTGTGGCGATCAGAATATTCCTTGAGAGCGCTATTGAGAGCTCCCAGCTTGAAATATACTTTGGGCGGTACGCGATACCGCAACATATTTTCGCGACGGCAAGCCACTGTCTTGACATTCATGAGATGCTTCACTCCAATGTTCTCACTGACAGAATTACCGCCCCAGCTACCGCAGCCCAGTGTCAGCGATGGTGCTACCCGAAAATTGTACACATCTCCTATAGCGCCCTGTGAAGCAGGCATATTCACAAGAACGCGACCAGTAGGCATACGTGCCTCAAATGCTCTTACATGCTCTTCATTGCTTTCCCTGGTATAAAGAACCGAAGTATGTCCCGCACCACCCAATTCCACAAGATGCTGTGCCGTGTCCAGTGCTGCTGCGAAATCTGGAACACGATAGAAACCAAGTACAGGAGAAAGCTTCTCGTGGGCAAAGGGATCGTCAGCAGCTACCGTCTCGCGCTCGGCCAGCAGAACTTTGGTGTTTTCCGGTACAGTAAGGCCGGCTAGCTCAGCGATACGCGATGCTGACTGACCAACAATATCGTTGTTAAGTTTGCCATTTACAAAGACAACATTACCGAGAGCCACTTTATCTGCCCCGTCAGCAAACCAGCCACCGCGACTGGTAAATTCATCGCGGACTGCATCTGCAATGCTCTCCTCCACCACAATAGTCTGCTCCGAAGCGCAAATGAGACCATTGTCAAAAGTCTTACTCAACAGGATGGAGTTAACGGCCAACTTGATGTCAGCCGTGCTATCTATGACAACGGGAGTATTGCCCGCGCCAACGCCGATGGCTGGGGTGCCGGAACTGTAGGCTGCCCGCACCATGCCGGGCCCGCCCGTAGCCAGGATGAGATTAACAAAGGGGTGTCCCATGAGGTGCTGGGTCACTTCCAGGCTGGGAGTATCCAGACAGGCAATAATGTCCTCGGGGGCTCCGGCTTCCACTGCAGCGCGGCAGATAAGCATGGCAGCCTCGCGTGTGCAGGCATTGGCGCGTGGGTGCGGTGAAAAAATAATGCCGTTACGCGTTTTTAGACAGAGTAAAGCCTTAAAAATAGTCGTTGAGGTTGGATTTGTGGTAGGAATAACACCAGCAACAATACCAAGAGGTGCAGCAATCTGCCTATAGCCGTTAACAGGATCGTCCTCAATCACGCCGCATGTTTTAACACTCTTGTACTGGTTATAAATATATTCTGAAGAAAAATGGTTTTTGATGACCTTGTCCTCAAGCACACCCATGCCAGTTTCTTCTACGGCCAGTTTAGCCAGTCGGATGCGCTGCGCAGTGGCCCTGGCTGCAGCATGGTGGAAAATAGCGTCAACCTGATCCTGTGTATAGGCAGCATAGGTAGCTTGGGCTACACGTACCCTCTGGACAATGGCATCAAGTTCTTCAAGTGTTGTACCCATGGTAATCAATCCTTTATAATCTTCAGTTATGCTCTGCCCTTTGCAAAACGCTATTTGCCGTCAACATGTTTAAGCATATTGGCAAAAAAGCCAGCTGGTATTTCAACAGAAACCGGATGCCCTTGCGGAACGGCTGCAATACGGACACTTCCGTTGGGCAACAGCGTGAAACTGTTATGTTCGTCATTCAGCACCTGCGACCAACCGGCCTTGGACTTGACACCACAATGCTCTGTAAGGCTCTCCATGGAGCCAAAATACACATTATCCTGACTGGCACTGTATTCTGTCAGTGCAGCCCGAATGCTTACCGTCATGCGCAAGCCGTTATTGAGCATGGAAATAACGCTGTAGCTGGCAGCCTTTTTAACATCACGCAACCATGTTTGAGCCTCGTCAATTGCCTGTAATACAGGACGAATGCCAGTGGCACCAAAGTCCAGCAGAAAACTCTCCTTGGCATCAATGGGTACCAGTAGATATTCTTTCTCCATGCAAACCTCACAAAAAATGCCGCCCTGTTCAGTGCAGGCGTTTGGATTGCATCCGCGTTTCCAAACAATTTACAGATATGGCAACGATGTTTTTTTATTATCCTAACTCAATATCCTTGTTATTTCAATGCACATTCTTGTATGGAAGTTTGCAAAGGTTCATAGCTCACAGTAGAAGGGTTCAGGCAAAAACAACCGTAAAATTTGAAACAGCACTAACAAGAAGAAAAATCCTATGAAAAAACTGATCGTAACAATCATCGTCTTTCTGCTGGCAACAGCAGTGACTACACAGGCCCAGACGACTCTCCGCAATGCGGAATCCAAAGACAGTGCTTTTGGTCAGCAGATTACTTACAACAACGATGACTACATTCGCGTAACCACCGCCGAGCAGTTTCTGAACGCCCTTGGCTCCGGACGCAACGTGCTGGTGGCGGAAAATACAGAAATCAACCTGACGCCCATGCTGCGTGACCAGAATTTGTTCCGTACGAAATACAAGATGTGGATGCCAGATGTTTCAGATGGCATTGCAGACGGCCGAGAGGCTGTTGTCAGCGAGGAAGTATTTGACGGCCGCCAGTTGACACTGGTCAACATGAAACAACTGACTATTGAGGGCGAGGGCAATTCGCGTATTGTAGTGGAGCCGCGCTACGCATTCTGTCTACGTTTTGTCGATTGTCAGCAATGCACTGTAAAAAACCTGACCATTGGTCATACCAATGACGGCCACTGTGAAGGTGGTGTCATAGGCATTAAACGCGGATGGAGAGTCTTCCTTTTTGACTGCGACCTTTACGGCTGTGGTACTTACGGACTAGACATTGACGGCACGAGAGACTTCTCCATGAACTGGTCAAAAATTCATGACTGCACCTACGGCATCATGCTGCTGCGCAACGCAGACAGCGTCCAGCTTAGAAGCTGCGACTTCTTCCATAACCGAGAGTTTGCGCTCATCGACAGTCAGGGTTGTAACGTGATTTTTAATGACTGCAGATTTTTCGCTAATAACGGGGATTCCACCTTATTCAACATTGATCGCGAGTTTTACCTGATGGGCAGTGAGATTTATCATCCTACAGAAAATCTCGGCACCATTACTCTGGCTGACCAGACCGGAGCAAAAAATGTATTTGACCCCAATCCGTTGAACCCAAACATCCAGAATCGTGATATTGGTCCAGACACGCCAAAAGCGAAAAATAGATAAGGAAATGCAGAAGGAAATTTATGAAAAAGCTATTCTGTATATTCGCCGCTATACTGCCGCTGATGCTGACAGACAATAGTTTGAGCGGAACAAAACATGTCAATTCCTTTAGTGATAGCATTGATGGAATGTTCTCTGGTGCTACAGCGCACGCTGCAACTGCTGCTGATCAGTGGACAGAAGAGGCCGTCGTTGCGAGAGTCAGGGAAATATACCAGCGTGTGAACGAAGAATTTACAAAGGATGTTGTTCGTCTTGCTATCCTTGACTCTCTCTTTTGCGCCAAAGACTATAAGGAATTATACCAAAAGGTCCGAAAAATCGAGAAAGGCAAGTCTTTTGATAAGCTCTGCTTTATTGAATATCGCCCTTGGGACTTGGGGCTTGTCACACCTATCAAGGTAACTAATATTCGGCCTAAGCTACTGACAGGAGATATGGCCGAGGTTTTCTTCGACTTGGCAGAGACTAACGGTACGGCTACCACTACTGTCGGCTGGGTGCTCTATCTGGAAGACGGCGTATGGAAGGTTCATGACTTCTTAAGCGCACCTGGTGACTACAACGGCATGTGGGACCGCATGTCCAACTATGTGGAAAAACATAGATGATCTCGACTTGGAGAGCCTCTTGTAAGGCGCTATAACACCTCGTTCACATCAGGAAAAACATTGGAACAAGAACAGAAGCCAAAGCCATGCCCCAGTTGTGGGTCACCGGACACATACCTTGCAATACGTGGAGACAGACCCGGTTTCAGCGTGTTGTGCGAATCCTGTGGATTGACGGGCCCATGCAGCCGTGTGCAAAAAAATGCCCTTGAAGCTTGGAATTGTCTCTATGTCCGGAAACCTGGGCAGCGAAAATGGTGGATTCTGCGTCTCTTTGAAAGGTAAAACTATTTTATTATTGTGTGAAAGCGCCCACCTCGGTTATCTACCGGTGGCGGGCGCTCTTTGTTTGGCAAATGCAGTCTTTTACAGACGTATTTTCAGTAGCCTATAGAACGTGTCGCAATACAGCATCCCGAAGAAACACATGCTGCATATTCTCAAGCGCACAAGAAGACGGACAGCCTACCTTTGTAATGTCCCGTACTGAACAGCTCTGCCTACGCTGAAATGAAGAATCCATTCAGGTCGCCCTGATACAGGAATCCAGTATCCATAAGCTCTACCGAATGGCCCCTCATACGAGACGCCTATTGCCTGATTTGTATCAATCGCCTTGTTACAGAGACAGCCCTTATGGTCCTCAGGCTTGCCAATTGAAGAGCATTTTATGCCCGATTTAAGCCCCAATTTTTCGGCTGCCGTGTTTACGGCAATGATTTCCCTACTTTTTTGGGTTATGGTCACGGGTTCGGGAAAATTGTCCCACATGGCGTGGAAAGCCTTGATAACTTCTTCATCTGTCATTCCGAGACTCCTTTTCTTTAGGGTCTACCCTTGAAGCTCCCTGTCAAAACACTCGTAGCGAGTGTAACATAAGGTCATGCCAACAAACATATCTATGACAACTTGTGCAGATTATACCTCTTTCACACGAAAGACTTTTTTGGGCTGACCGCAGAGGGGGCATACAAAATCTTCCGGCTCGCCATCCAGGTCGCCGACGTATTCGTAGCCACAGCATGCGCACACATAGATTTTTTTCCCTGCATCATGCAGCAGCTCTGGATGGTGCTTTTCCAGAATCTTTTTTAAAAGCACACCGTGGTGCGCCTCCTGCCCGGCGAACACCTCCAGCTCATCAGCGGCCTCGGCTAGCCCGGCAGCACGAAACTTGTCCGCCAAACCCTTGAGCTTCGTCTCACCACCAGTTTCAGCCGCCATTAGACCACGCACCATGCTCCAGAATTCCTTGGGGTATTTACCGTTCAGTGTTGCGTAAAACCCGGAATGTACGGCCTCCTGGTTTGCCGCCTCAATGAATGCAGCAGCAACATCATCGTGCCCCTGCTCTTTCGCAAGACGTGCGAGGGTGTAATACATCATCACGCCGTGGGCCTCACCCAGGGCCAGTGTTTCAGCAACTTTTTCAAGACCTGTTCCCTTGGTCAATCCATGTAGGCTCATGGTTATTTCCTCCTGTTTTTGCTAAGATAGCTTAGCATTATGACGCTAATGTGACTTTTAGCTTCATTTTGTCAAGACAAATACCCTACTCCAGGATATCGCCAAGCGCCATTCTGTTCACTTAGCATCATATACAGACCGTTCTGAACTATCTTGTCAAGAGAAGCGCAACAGCATAGGCTGAATCA
>JAFTDG010000086.1 GCA_017454325.1 Desulfovibrio sp.
ACAAGCCCCCAAGTACATTATTCGCCCCTGCTGTTTGATCCTCAGGACTACAAACTCATCCAGATGGTCAACAATACCGTTGCAGCGCGCGCCCACAACAACGCACTGACGCCGCCCGAATCGGATCTACACCCTAACGGCATCATCGAAATGACTTCAGAACACGGCCTGCGCCTTGCTGCAGCGGTGATCGTGCTGCTGGAAAGCCTGGAGGCCGGCGATGCCAACGAAAGAATACGTGCTTTGCGCCGTCTGCACGACGAAGTGCTCTATTCCACACATTCCTCGTTGCGCAACAATACGGCGCGCGTACTCGTTCAGATTATGAAGGATCTGGTGCGCTCTTATGACGATCACGCACGACAGATACCTCTTGCCCATGAATTCCACAGCGCCGTGCGGGGCGCGCCACGGGTCATCCGGGCTTTACTGCGCAAATACCATCTTTTGGAGATGCCCGAAGCATGGAATCAGCAGGCATTTGACCACCATGTGCACGATGCCAATACCAAGGGCCGCAAAAACCCGACCCATCTGGTTATGGACGCATGGATCAAGGGCATACGCTTTCTCACTGTCATCTACTACAATACAGTCGACCCCGAAGCGGCGCGTGAACTTCTCCTGGCAGCCCGCGTCATGGGCATTACCGTGCGTATCGGCATTGAATTCAAGGCCACTTTTCGTGACAAGCTGGTGGAGCTCACCTGGTCACCGTTAAATATTACTACGTCCAAGGCACTCAACGATCTGCTGCATCGCCGGGACATTGCAGAGGTGCTGCAGCGCTATGCCTCGGTCAATGACTGGATGCGCGGGCATGTATGCACCCTGCTGCGCGTCTGGAACGAAGTGCACAGCAAAGACCTGGCAGCCCGCTGGAACATGCCGGCACCAGCCCCCCTGGACGAAAAGGAATTCCTGGCCTTTGTGGGGCAACGTCAACCATCAGCCCTGCATCTGGCAGAATTTATCTACCAGCAGTTATTGCCCATGCTGCGCGAGCGGGATGCACAATTACGCACCGCCCTGAAAAATGAAACCGACGAAACCGCAGCCATACGCATACGCTCCAGCCTTGAAGAGCTGGAAGTCATCGTGCCGGACATGATATTGGAAGACTGGCTGGGGCCGGAAGCCAACCCGGAGATCATCTTTCCCTACAAACCCGGCCCGGGGCTTCCCGATGTACTGCTGGAACAGCCTGAAACCCTGCTCGACAGTCTGTTCCCCCTGCATCCGTGCCAGCTCATCCTCAATCTTGCTGACCTGACAGCGCAGGATGTGCTGGAGCTGCTCTGGCGTGGCCGCGGACGCATTACCCATCTGGAACTCTTCAATCTCCGCGAGTGGACGAGCGGCCAACTTTCCCATGCTGAAGAAATAAATGCCCTGCAACGGGCACTCAACGAGGGCAGTACGCCGCGCCTCAAGCAGATCATACGCCAAATTATTGATGCAGAGCCGGACAATTCTGACAGGATGCCCCTGTTTCGCAATATTCTTGACCATATTCCACAGTTGCAGGAGTATTACGCTCTGGCTCCACTGGGTTCGCGGCTGGGCACCGATTCCACCAGCCGTTCTCACCATACGCACGGCATGGGGCTGGCCTTTGTGGAAACGCTCCCCCCAAAAGCACGCAACGCACTGCGTCACGAGAAGAATGACCAGCGTCTTTTCCTGCCTGTGCATACCGATATATACAGCTATGTGCAGCACCACGAGCCACAGCAACCCCAGCCTGCCTGGCAGCGATGGCTGCGGCACATCCCCGGCCTGGAACATGTAGGCTGTCAGACCACACGGGGCTGGGCACTGGAGAAAAAAACCACACGCTTTGGCAAGGACGGCAATCTTGTCACCCTCGGAGGCGTGGATGACAAGGGCCTCAACAAGGAAAGCCGTCAAACCCCAGTTCCTGAAAAAAAGCATATCCCCTTCTGGTCACCCACCTATATGAATACCAATGTCTCTGACATGCTAAAGGTTCTGGCAGGTTTTTTGCCTGCCCAGTGGGCCTTTTGCTACGTGGACGGCTGGTGGGTGCTCACCCTGTTTGGTGCGCTCATCTGGTATCTCATCACCTTCGTACGCAATGTCGCCCAATCTGTTGTGGGGGGGGGTGCCTTCACGCGTTCCCTGCTGGTGCCTTGGAAACGCTATGTCAGCTGGAGCCGCATGGCCGACTCCCTGCTCTATACGGGTATTTCTGTTCCCTTGCTGGAAGTGGTGGTCCGCCTTTGGCTGTTGCAGGATCTTCTTGGCATCACTGTGCAGAATAATGCCTTCCTGGTATATACGGTCATTGCCTTTATCAACGCCTTCTATATTTCGGGGCACAATATCTACCGTGGGCTGCAAAAAGAAGCCATTATCGGCAACTTTTTCCGCAGCGCCATCTCTATTCCCATTTCCATGGTCATGGGTGAGGGCCTGCTGCTCTGCTTTGAGGCCATGCAAATGCCAGAACCTGTCATGCTACTGCAAAATTGCGCCGCTATCGTTTCCAAATGTTCTTCAGACCTAGTGGCCGCAGTTATCGAAGGTTTTGCCGACCGCAATTCCTACCTGCGCATGCGCCAGAGCGATTACGACAGCAAACTTACCCAAATATACGCCAACCTCGCACGGCAAGAACTCATCTTTCCACACCGCGACCTGCAAAGCATGCTCCGCAATCCCGCCGGCTACTGGCGAGCCCTATACAGCAAGGACCCCGCCGTGGCGCGACAGGTCGTGGCCCATCTGCTTGACATGATGTACATGTGGTACTACCAGCCGCGCGCACGGGAGGTCTTCTGGCGCAAGATGTGTGCCGCCCCGTCCGAGGAACGCGGAGCCATCATGGCCCTGCATTCCCTGCTCAACCTTGAGCGTGAAATCAGCACCCTCATTCTTGACGGCCTGCTGAACAAGGATTTTGCGCATGCCCTGGCTTTCTACCTGCAAAAAAATCGCAGCTATGTAAGAGAATTGCGCAGGGAGGCATCCTGCAGACTGCGCTGTACCGATGCCGCTGCATAAGGCAGGTAGACGCATGCTTGACAATCTCTCCCAGGCCAATACGCACCCGGCTCTACCCCAGAATGGAGCCCTTAATCCCCCAGAAACAGAAAGTGCGCTTCCCAGCTATGCCCGGACACTTTCCTGGCTTTCGCTTGTCATCATCGTACTGACAAGCCTTGGCCTTTCCTTTTTTATCTCCAATTCCGCACGGGAAACACTGCTCACCCGCCAGCAGGAATTCGCCCGCCAGCTTGTAGAAAACCTCAACAGCCAGATCTTTCGGCGTTTTGCCGTGCCCACGCTCATGGCTTATGGACATATAGCCCTGCGCCAGCCAGAACAATACGAACGGCTCGACCAGGTGGTAACTTCTGTCATCCACGGGCTGTCTCTGGAACGCATACGTATCTATGATTTTTCGCGGCGTGCTGCCTACTCAACCAACAAGGAAGACCTTGGGCATTCCGGCCTGGCCCCAGCCTATCTGGACGAAGTTCTCTACGAAGGCACTCCCCGCTCCGAAATACTGACTGCCATTCCAGAGTGGCAAGCCCCCTTCCGAGTTCCGCTGGAGCGGGGTTCCTTTGTGCTGCGCGTGCTCTATCCCCTGCGCGGCGAACCACTTTCCCCCGGCGGCGACGCTCCCATTATGGGAGCACTTGAACTGACACAGGATATTACAGATGACTATGAACGGGTGCTGACATTCCAGGGCATTATCGTGGTCATGTGCCTCATGTCTTCCGTGATCATGTTCGGCCTGTTGCTCATGCTCATCCACCGTGCGGAGCGTGTGCTGGCAGCGCGCATGAACAAAACCCGCCAGCTGGAAAACCAGATACACAGCAATGAACGGCTGGTCAGCATGGGGCGCGTTGTGGCCAGCATTGCCCATGAAATCCGCAACCCGCTCGGCATTATCCGCTCCAGCGCAGAGCTGCTGCAACGCCGTACTGACAAGGCTGACGCTGCTACACGCCGCATTCTTGAAGCCATTTATGATGAAGCTGTCCGCCTTTCACAGACGGTCAATGATTTTCTGGACTACGCCCGCCCACGTCAGCCCCGACAGGATCTTGTAGACGTCAACCTGGTGCTTGATCAGGCGCTGGCCTTTCTGGAAGGGGACTGGAACCGACGGCAGATAGTCATTGAGCGGCAATGTGATGCCAACCTCTTTGTACGCGGCGACAAGGATTTGCTGTACCGTGCGTTTTACAATATCCTTGTCAACGGACAGCAGGCAATGGAAGGGCCGGGTATCGTGCGCATCACGGGCAGTACAGATGGCGAGGGGCATGTTCGTCTTGGCTTTCTTGATTCCGGGCCGGGATTTGATGCGGCCAGTCTGCCCCATCTGCTTGACCCCTTTTTCACTACCAAGGAAGACGGTACAGGACTGGGCTTGCCCATCGTGCAATCAATCATCGTCAGCCATGGTGGCACCATCGAACTCGCCAACGGCCCTGAGGGGGGAGCCCTGGTACAGGTGCTGCTGCCCATGGGCGCTCTTTCTGAAAAAGCATCATGACTTACGTGTACTGTAAAAACTTGCGGAATGCAGCATGAGCGAGAAAGCACAACTTCTGATCATTGACGACGAAAAGAACTACCTCCTAGTACTCCAGACCCTGTTGGAAGACGAGGGCTATGGAGTTATCGCCATCAGCGACCCAGAGACGGCTCTGGCTTTTCTGGGCGAAAGCGAGGTGGATGTGGTCGTGACGGACATGAAAATGCCCAAGATCTCCGGCAGGGAAGTGCTGGAACGTGTAAAGAAAAACTGGCCCCACATTCCAGTGCTCGTCATGACGGCTTTCGGCTCCATTGAGAATGCCGTGGAACTCATGAAATACGGCGCCTTTGACTACATCACCAAACCCTTTTCCAATGACGAGCTTCTGCTCTCCATCCACAATGCCGTGGAACTTTCGCATGCACACCGGCAATACCGCTTGCTGCAGGAAGCCATGGAAGACCGCTACGGTGTGCACAAAATCGTAGGACGCAGCAAGGCCATACGCGATGTTCTGCTCATGGTGGAACGCGCCGCCCCTAGCCGTTCCACGGTGCTCATCACTGGCGAATCCGGCACGGGCAAAGAGCTTGTGGCCCGCGCCATCCACTATACCAGCCCCCGCAAGGACAAACCCTTTGTTTCCGTCAACTGCATGGCCCTGAACCCGGGTGTGCTGGAAAGCGAGCTTTTCGGGCACGAAAAGGGTTCCTTCACCGGCGCCGTTGCCATGCGCCGCGGCCGCTTTGAACAGGCCGATGGCGGCACGCTGTTTTTGGATGAAATTGCCGAGCTGACTCCTGATCTCCAGGTCAAGCTGTTGCGCGTACTGCAAGAGCGCCGTTTTGAACGCGTAGGCGGCGGCGAAGAGATTGAGGTGGATATCCGCGTGGTTGCAGCGACCAATAAGGACCTTGCCACCCTTGTAGAAAAAGGCAGTTTCCGCGACGACCTGTACTATCGCCTTAATGTGGTGCAAATTCCCCTGCCGCCTCTGCGCGAACGGCGGGAAGACATTCCCCTGCTCGTTGCCCATTTTGTGGAAAAGGTCTGCGCTGATAACGCCATGCCCCCCAAAACCTTCAGCACCGAAGCCCTCAACTACCTTACAGGCTATGAATGGCCGGGCAACATCCGCCAGTTGGAAAATGTGGTGGAAAGCTGTCTCGTGCTCGTGCCCGGCAACGTCATCGACGTGGACAACCTGCCTGCAGAAATACGAGACGAGGAATCACAGTTCAAAAGCGCCGTGGACCTGCTGCCCGTGCAGCTGGATCTGGCAGATACTCTGGAAAAAATTGAGGCAGCCCTCATCCGTCGGGCGCTGGTGCGTGCAGACCTTGTTCAGGTCAAGGCGGCGGAGTATCTCGGCATTTCCAAGAGCCTCCTGCAATATAAGCTAAAAAAATACAGCATCACCGGGCATTAACCATTGCCATAAGATAAGAATTCCTCTGCTGCACCCGTTCAAAGCACGGCAAACAAGAGTGAATTCAGCTTAGCGACGATATTGAGCGGTGAAAAATCCAGTGCAAACTGGGCAGGGACAGAACTTTCCATACTACCCTGAATCTGCGATGTTGCTGTCTGCAAGCCCTGCGCGAGAATAGGCGGCACGGCCTGGGCGGCAGTTCCACTTTGCTGCACTCCAGCCATGGCATCTGCCGGCTTCATGGCATCTGCCATAATAGAGCCAAATTCTGCACCGCTTGCACTGTTTCTTTGCGATGTACTGCGTGGTGGTTGCGCAATATATGGTGACGCACCAATAGGGGCAATGGGCATTTTTTGCACTCCCTTTCTTGTATACAAAGCAGTTGCATCTGCCGTGCCAAGCCCCCTCGTATCATACCCATCCTCACTTTCAGGATACTTACCGTCCCCTGGGTTCCTCGCGTACAAGGGCTTTCTGTACGCCCTGCTGCACCACGTCACCAGAGTGGAGCTGACCAAGAAGCAGGGGTGAATGCGGGTCATGCTGTCTGTAATTCTCCTGAGCCCTACGTGGATTCCTGTTAGCATAACAGTACCTACAGCCGTTGGGGCAGGTGTCATAGGCACCGATATCGCGGCTTTCCATACAGTGACAGCCCTGGCGCATGCCCTTATGCTTCCTGGGACGAAAGTGCACATTATTGGCCCTGCCCATCATCTCAAGGGTCATGCAGGCTGAAGGATGGATACCGTATTGACGGTAGTCGGCATTAGTTCCACACGTCTGCAGATGCAGGCCATGGCGCACGGCAATGCTGCCCAACCCCCGGGCCAGTGTATCCATTTCTGCCAGGGAAAGGGGCATGAGTTCCGGCATGTTATGGCGCAGTTTCGCATACATTTCCACGAAGCTGAAAATGCAGCGGTCCACATACGGTGTCAGCCGCTCGGCCATACGCGCAAAAGTGTCTAAATGCAGCGCAATGGTGTACTGCCCCGTAAGCAGCACAGGGTCGTAGCGCCAGGCGACACGCTGTTTACCCACAAGGCCAGCCAAGGCCTCAAGGGTTTCCATACTTTCATCTATGGAGGG
The DNA here is from genome assembly GCA_017454325.1 of Desulfovibrio sp. Lineage (GTDB taxonomy): Bacteria > Desulfobacterota > Desulfovibrionia > Desulfovibrionales > Desulfovibrionaceae > Desulfovibrio. The sequence goes on from JAFTDG010000086.1 coordinate 7,053, forward strand.
TACGCCGGGCTCCATATCCTTGCCGTAAGCCGTGATGGTATAGTAACAATAAATATTGAAACGCCCGGCAATATCCTGTATATATGGTAAGATAGGGGTGTAATTCTTGGAACAGAAAAGTACCCCGTCCACGCTTTCTGGCGTAAGTGTGTAGCGTGTGACCTTATGGGGGAACAAGGGATTGCGGGTGAGCACATAGCCCTCGGCAAAGCGCTGCAACAGCCACGCTGTATAGTACTGCACGGTGTCCGTGCGTCCCCCGGTATTGATGAACATGATTTGTTCCTCCGTGCGGCACTGACAAATCCAAAAAATGCAAGGGAAGCTTATGCTGACTGTGAAGGATATTGAGGAGCTGGAGCACTATATCCGTTCAGGAGAACTGGAAACAGATTTCAAAGACGGTTGTGAACACGACCGTCACTACCTGCTGGAACTGCTGGAAAAACTCATGGATGTTGGAGACCTGGCCGACGAGGTCGCAACCAGACTCATTTTCCGGGGTCTTCCCCTGCCTCAGCCCGGCAGCAAGAACACATGATGCCCAGCAGCCATATGCCCTTGCCGCTCCACTCTGCCTGCGGCGCAGCCTATTGCATGTGCACTCCAGCGCGCAGAGCATCGCGTACCGCGGCACACAGCTGCTCCACATCCTCAGCTGGCGTAATATAGGGCGGCATAAGATAGACCAGCCTGTTGAAAGGCCGCAACCATACGCCCCGCTCTACAAAAAACCTGTGCAAGGCTGTGGTATTGACCGGCGCACAGGTCTCCACAACGCCGATGCCCCCCAGCACACGCACATCGGCCACACCAGGCATGTCAGCACAGGCAGCCAGACCGGCATGCAGTCCCTGTTCCAGTGCAGCAACGCGTTCCTTCCAGCCCTCCTCCAGCAGCACATCCAGGCTGGCTCCGGCCACGGCACAGGCCAAGGGGTTGGCCATGAAGGTTGGACCGTGCATGAACACTTGCCCGTGCGCACAGATCTGGCGCGCCACAGCGTCAGTACAGGCCGTGGCGGCAAGAGTAAGCACACCACCGGTCAGGGCTTTACCACAGCAGAGAATGTCGGGTGTCACCCCCGCCCACTCGGCAGCAAAGAATCTGCCCGTACGACCAAAGCCCGTGGCAATTTCATCGAAAATAAGCAGCGCTCCGGCCTTGTGGCACATGACGGCCAGCTCCCGCAGATATTCGGGATGGTAAAACCACATGCCGCCAGCCCCCTGTACGACAGGCTCCAGAATCACGGCAGCGATCTCATGCCCGTGTTCTGTCAGCATACGCCGGGCATCCTCAAGGCTTTCCGGAGGAAATGGCCTATCAAATCTGCAGGAAGGCCGCTCCATAAACAGCTGCTGTGCAAGTATGCCCGTGAACAGACTGTGCATGCCATTGACCGGGTCACAGACAGACATGGCCCCGAAGGTATCCCCATGGTATCCACCGCGCGGCGTCAAAAAACGGTTACGGCCCTTCTCCCCCCGCCCCATCTGGCACTGCAGGGCCATCTTGAGCGCCACTTCCACGGCAACAGAACCGGAGTCGGCAAAGAAAATCCGCTCAAGGCCGACGGGCATGCTGGCAAGCAGCCGCTCGGCCAGGGCCACCGCCGGAGCATGGGTAAGTCCGCCGAACATGACATGGGGCATGCGTCCTGCCTGACCGTGCAGGGCGGCCATAAGACGGGGATGGTTATAGCCGTGTACGGCAGCCCACCAGGAGGACATGCCATCCACAAGTTCACGACCTTCGGCTGTGACTATACGGTTGCCGTGCGTACGCGTCACGGGTGTGAGCAGAGGTGGTGCTATGGCCGAGGCATAGGGATGCCAGACCGACGTATAATCCCGCTGAATCAGACGTTCTCCGGCCTCGGCATTGTCTGCAGGCCAGGCCACAAGATTTTGTGCCAAGGGCAAAAGTTTTTCGGCAAGGTGCTCCCAGGCGGAAATATCCAGGCAGGGCAGGCGGGGCAGTTCCACAAGGGGTGCCTCCACGCCGCGCGCGGCCAGACGCTGACGCAATACGGCCACATTGTCTGCAAGCATGGCGGGCACATCCACGCCAGGGCAGCCTGCTGCAGGCTCTGCCGTGGGTATGAGCACAACTGCAGCCACACACAGGCCTGCATCGCGCAGGGCGTCAAGCGAAAGCAGCATGTGGTTGAGCCCGCCCAGGGTATTTCCCCCTACCAGCAGCACGGGCCATGCCAGAGCCGCCATGACATCCAGCATGTCCTCGCGGGCATTGAGGGGCACACGCAGTCCTCCCGCTCCTTCCAGCAATAGCACGTCCGCCTGTGCGGTGGCCCAGTGCTGACGCACGGCAGCACACAGGCCGGCACAGGTAAGCTGCCTGTGCTCACGGGCGGCTGCCAGATGTGGTGACGCCGGCAAGGCAAAACAGTGCAGAGCCGCAGCCGGATGACTGGCCATGGCCTCGGGCATATCTGCCACGGCACTCAGATACACCCGCATATCAGACAAAGGAGAGGTGAGGACCTCTGCAGTGCGCACACCGGTCTGCACCGGTTTAACGGCCCCTGCATGCGCTCCCACATGCCACAGGGCACGCAGCAAGGCTGCGGTAAACACCGTCTTGCCCACATCCGTGCCCGTGCCTGCGACGCAAAACCCCAGGCCACCGTGCTCAGCATGCGGCATCACACTACCTCCAGTCCCTGTGCGGCTATCATGGAAAGGTCCTGATCTGTGCCCAAACCATGAGTAGTCAGATAATCACCTGTCATCAGGGCATTGGCCCCAGCGGTAAATATTTCGTGCTGCCGGGGGCCCAATGTGACAGGACGCCCACCGCAAATACGCAGCGTAGCCGTAGGCAGTATGTGCCGGAATACGGCAATGATGCGCAGAGCCTCATCAGGCTCAAGCGGGGCCCGCCCTGCCAGAGGGGTTTTGGGGTGCGGGTGCAAAAAATTCATGGGCACATCCCGCACGCCCATGGCCTTGAGGCTGAAGGCAAAATCCACGCGGTCTTCCCAGCTCTCCCCCAGACCAAACAGGCCGCCACAGCATACCGACATGCCGGTTTTCACGGCATGAAGTACCGTGTCGCGCCGCTGCTCCCACCGCTGGCTTGTGCAGATATGCGGATAATAGCTACGTGATGTTTCAAGGTTGTGGTGAAAACGGGTCAGCCCTGCCGCCCGCAGGCGTGCAAGGTCCTGCTCTGGCACTCTGCCCAAAGAGGCACACACCCGGCAACGCACCTGCTCAGGCAAGGCTGCAATGATAGTACACAGTCTGTCCAACTCGTCCCCACCCAGAGCGGCACCACTTGTCACAATGCCAATGCGCGCCACGGGCAAAGCGGCTAGGGCACGTATGCGCTCGCCAAGCACCGCATCCGGCAGCAAAGGGAACACATCAATGGGTGTATGGTTATACCGGCTTTGCGAACAGAAACGGCAGTCCATGGCGCAGTTGCCGCTGCGGGCATTGATAATGGCACAGAGCGTAACCCTGTGACCAAAGGCCGCTTCACGCAAGGCCGTGGCCCTGGCAAAAAGCTCTTCTTCTGCCATGGACAGCAGGGCCATGGCCTCGGCGGGAGTGCGTACTTCCAGTGAAGACTGCATACCGGCTAAAAAGCGGGCACTATGCCTCTGGGTTCCAACTCTTTCTGAATAAAAGCCTTCACCGCAGGGGAGTGTACGGCCTTGAGGAGCGCCTTGACCTTGGGGCTGTCCTTGTCTTCACCGCGCACAGCAATGATATTGGCGTAGGGAGACTCACTGCCTTCCATAATCAGGGCGTCGCGTGACGGCACAAGACCGGCCTCACCGGCAAAATTGGTATTGATGACAGCACACGTCACGTCATCCAGGGCGCGGGGCAGCTGGGCAGCATCCAGTTCGTGGAACTTAAGCTCAAGCGGGTTCTTGACAATGTCGGCCACGGTGACCAGTTCGCCCGGTTTGACGGCAATAATACCACTCGTTTCCAGCAGGCGCAGGGCACGGGCTTCATTGGTGGGATCGTTAGGCACAGAAATGCTGTCGCCTTTTTTCAGAACGTTCAGCGCTTTAATTTTTTTGGAATACACGCCCAAGGGCTCTATGTGCACCTTGCCCACGGAGACCAGCCCCAGATTTTTTTCTTTATTCATATTGTCAAGGTAGGGCTGGTGCTGGAAGAAGTTGGCAAAAAGCTGTTTGCTTGCCAGCGCCATGTTGGGCTGTACATAGTCTGTAAATTCCTTGAGCACCAGGTTATAGCCCTCGGCAGCCAGCAGGGGCTTTGCCGCCAGCATAATATCCTTGTGCGGAAAAGGAGTTACACCAACAACAATATCTTCAGCCGCAAAGACGGGCATGTTCAGTGCCAGCATGACCACAAACGTCAAAAACAGACGACGCATACGAACTCCTTGGATACTGATGGTTACTAATGTTTTTCTGCATGAAGAAATAGCATGGCGCAGGTTGTGCCTGAGCATGACCACACCACTTTTCCCTAACGCAATATTTTGTACAGGCAGTTACATATGCCTTGTATGACCAGCACCAGCACGCACAAGATGATAACCGAGTAGACCATGATATCCGGCTGGAAACGATTATACCCGTATTTGACAGCCAGGTCACCCAAGCCGCCACCGCCCACGGTGCCGGCCATGGCCGAGTAGCCCAGCAGGGTAATGGCCACCACAGCCACGTTGAGCACAATGGAAGGCAGAGCTTCGGGAATAAGCACCCGAAAAATAATCTGCATGTCGCTGGCCCCAAAGGAACGTGCAGCCTCTATGACCCCCCTATCCACCTCCAGGAAGCATGTTTCAATAAGGCGTGCCACAAAGGGGGCCGCCGCCACGGTCAGCGGTACAATGGCCGCAGCACTGCCGATGGTAGTGCCCACCAGCATGCGCGTAAAAGGAATAATGGCGATGAGCAGGATGATAAAGGGGAAGGAACGCAGCAGATTGACCACAAAATCCACTACCTGATACACCGAACGGCAGGGCCTGAGACCAATGGGGTTGGTCACTATCATCAGTATGGCCAGCAAAAAGCCCAACAACATAGAAAAAAGCGTGGACACAAGCACCATGTCCACAGTTTCCCAAGTGGCCGCAAGAATTTCCGGCCATTTCTCTACGAGCCGTTGCCACAGGGGGGCGGCCCAGACAGCCATGGACTGCATACCTTCACTCATGGGCGACCTCCGCAGGAAGTTCCTCCAAAACCTGCCAATACAACCGCTGCTCCTTCAGATACTGCAGTACAAGGGGCACATCCGCCTCAGGCACATTGATGATGAGAAAGCCGAACACATCATCCAGGTAGCGTTCCAGCTTGCCCCCCACAATGGAAAAGTCGATATTCAGGGCACGGGCCATGCGGGCAATGATGGCCTGCTGTGAGATGTCGCGCGGGAACATGAGGCGTATATTGACCCCGCCGGGCAGGATGGTGAATTCATCGGTGACCATTTTGCGCATTTCTGGCGTAGGAGAGAGAAAAAGATCTTCCGTGCGGCCCATGGCTACAGTCTTGCCCCTGTCCAGCATGAGCAGGCTGTGGCAGAGGCGCTTCACCACTTCCATCTGGTGCGTCACCATAACGATGGTCAGGTTGAGGCGACGGTTGATGTCTTCCAGAAGGTCCAGAATGGACATGGTGGTCTTGGGGTCCAGGGCAGATGTGGCTTCGTCGCAGAGCAGGACCGGCGGATTGAGCGCCAGTGCCCTGGCTATACCCACGCGCTGCTTCTGCCCGCCAGACAGACTCTGCACACGCTGTTTGGCCCGATTGGCAAGCCCCACCAGATCCAGCAGCTCCATAACGCGCGCATCCACCCCGTCAGCGCCCCAAAGCCGCAGGGGGAAGGCCACATTGTCAAACACGTTCTTTCTGGCCATGAGGTTAAAATTCTGAAAGATCATGCCCATGCGGCTTTGCAGTTCGCGCAGCTTTGCGCCGGCGAGACGGGCCACCTCCACTCCCATGACTTTGACGCTGCCCCCCTGATAGGCCTCAAGTCCGTTGAGGCAGCGCAGCAGCGTGGACTTGCCCGCACCAGAGTGCCCCACAATGCCAAAAATCTCTCCCTTGCGCACTGTAAGGTCGATTTGGTGCAGCACCTGCCGGCTGCCGTAAAACTTGTCGAGACCGCGTACTTCTATCATATGCGTCAGGGTGCCACAGGGGTGAGGTGCATATCCTTGGGTGCAGTGATGGTCAGGCCATGATGCACTTCTGCCTGCCCGCCCGCGGGCACCTGCACATCCCAGAAGAGTTTGTGCTCCCGCTCGTCCTGCTGCGCCTCGGGGCTATTGGCATAGGCAACAGCAATATCCTTATCCACAATCTGCGGCATAGGCCTCTCTAGGCGCACAGTCACGGCCTTGCTGCGTGTATTGCGCACGATATATGTCCATGCCCACGACCAGGTACGGCTCTTATTGATAAAGCCCTCTTCCCCACGCTTGCGTGCGTCTTCGCTTGCCTGCACCTGCACCCGCGGATCAGGCCCGAAATACAGATCCACCTTGCTGCCGCGCGGAGCAAAACGGCCACTGCCCACGCTCTGGCCATCCATGTAAAAATCTGCCGTGCCCGCAGGCCATACCTTATCTGCGTCAAGAGAACAGTGTGCCAGCAGCCACACGCGACTGTCCCCCTTGGAGGGACGCGCCAGCCACGTTAAGGGCACCTTCCATGTATCTTCCAGCACCAGCATGCGCGAGCGTCCCTCGGGCAGGCCCTGCGCAGCCAATGTCCAGCTGGCGTAGACGGATGTGGTATCCGTACGCACCACTGCCCTTTCTGCTGTATCAGGAGCGCTGGTACCCATCATAGGAGCAGATTCATCCATACTCATTTTAGCCATTGCCCTAGTCGTATTGTGTGTTTCTCCCCGCGATTCCACAACCCAACGGGCAAGACGGCCGGGCTCGCGCGGTCCGCCGCCACCAGACACCAGAGTAAGACGGGTCTTACCCCAGTCCAGGCCGGAGTGCTGCCACATTTCTGCCACAAAACGTACCGACACCGCATCGCCCTTGCCCGTGTCGGGCCTGGCGTCAAACACATAGCGGGGCTGCCAGCCGCAGTCTTCCAGCGTGTAGCTATAGCGCACATCCACGGAAGCAGTTGCAATGGGCTTAAGCAGGGTTACTTCCACCAGCGTGCCCAGACCGGGTTCCGGCGGCAGGCTCTTGAGCTCCTCCTGCAGCTTGGGCAGCCGGTGCTCCAATTCGGCCTGCTCCGCATACAGGGCAGGGATGACATCTGCCAGATGTTTTTCCTGTTGGGACATATCCTGAAAAGTGCCGTTGGCGGGCTGCGTTGCCAGCAGCTCCAAGCGGGCTTTCACCGCCGTAAGCCTGCCCGTAAGCGTGCGGATTTGCTCCAGCTTCTCCCTGCGTGCCGATATGGGAGCGCCCTCACCCATCAGGGACAGTGGCCGTCCGTTCCAACGGGCCACAGTGTGCCCCGGCACAACAATCTGAAAATTTGCCGCCCCGGCAGGCAGGGCCACACGTAACACGCTTACGCCGTCTCGAGTTGTTACGGGCACTTGCTGCCGTACTTCCAGAAGCCCCCCTGCCGGCGACAATCGTGCAGACTCCGGCGCCACAGGCAGCGGCATGGCAGCGGCAACAGGCGCAGTAGCCAGTAGTGCCACAGCCACCAGTGACGCGGCCCTGAGAGAACGTCTGCGGTCACCCTTGCGCAAAACTCGTGTATATGACATCACAACCTCCAACTCCCGCCTGTTTGCGCACCTAGCGCGTCAGCTTGCGAAACTTGATGCGGTGGGGTATTTCGGCTTCCTTGCCCAGCCGCTTCTTGCGGTCTTCCTCATATTCCGTGTAATTGCCCTCAAAAAACACTACGGAAGAATCGCCCTCAAAGGACATGATATGCGTGGCCACGCGGTCGAGGAACCAGCGGTCGTGGCTGATCACGAGCGCAGATCCCGCAAAGTTGTCCAGGGCATCCTCCAGGGCACGCATGGTGTTCACGTCAATATCGTTGGTGGGTTCGTCCAGCAGCAATACATTTGCTCCAGATTTGAGCATACGCGCCAGGTGCAGACGGTTACGTTCGCCACCGGAGAGCACATCCACCTTCTTTTGCTGGTCCTGTCCATGAAAGTTGAAACGCGTGCAGTAGGCACGGGCATTCACTTCACGCCCGCCCAGCCTGATGGTTTCCATCCCGTCACTGATGAGTTCGTAGACGGTTTTGCCCGGTGTGAGTGATGCGCGGCTCTGGTCCACATAAGCAAACTGCACGGTATCACCCACGGTGAGCGTGCCGGAATCTGGCGTTTCCTGACCCACGAGCATTTTGAATAATGTGGTCTTGCCCGCGCCATTGGGGCCGATAATGCCTACAATGGCCCCGGGTGGGATGATGGCACTCACGTCGGCCATGAGTTCCTTATCGCCCATGGCCTTGCACACCTTGTCCAGAGCAATGACCACCTTACCCAGGCGCGGCCCCGGCGGAATGTAGATTTGCAGGTCAGGCGCACGTTTTTCGCTTTCGTGCGAAAGCATGGCCTCATAAGCATTGAGCCTGGCCTTGCCCTTGGCGTGACGCCCCTTAGGTGACATGCGCACCCATTCCAACTCACGCTGCAGGGTTTTCTGCCGCTCTGCCTCGGCCTTCTCTTCCCCGGCAAGACGTTTCTGCTTCTGCTCCAGCCAAGAGGAATAATTACCCTTCCACGGAATACCCCGGCCCCTGTCCAGCTCCAGAATCCAGCCGGCCACATTGTCCAAAAAGTAGCGGTCATGGGTGACAGCAATGACCGTGCCGGGAAAGGAGTTAAGGTAGCGCTCCAGCCAGGCAACCGATTCGGCATCCAGATGGTTGGTGGGCTCGTCCAACAGCAGGATGTCAGGAGCCTGCAGGAGCAGACGGCACAAGGCCACGCGCCGTCGTTCACCACCGGAAATAAGCGTTACCGACATATCCCCGGGCGGGCAGCGCAGAGCATCCATGGCCATTTCCAGACGGGAATCCAGATCCCAGATGTTTTTGCTGTCCATCAGTTCCTGCACCTGAGCCTGGCGGGCAATAAGGGCGTCCATGGCCTCCGGTTCCATGGGTTCGGCAAACTTGGCGTTGATTTCTTCAAACTCTCGGGCAATGGCCGCAAGCTCGCTTACCCCTTCCTCCACCACTTCCCGCACGGTGCGCGTTTCGTGGGCCAGGGGTTCCTGCTCAAGATAGCCGATGGTATAGCCCGGGGCAAGCACGGTCTTGCCCTCAAAAGCCTTGTCCACCCCAGCGAGAATCTTCAACAGGCTGGACTTGCCCGCACCGTTGAGCCCCAACACGCCGATTTTCGCCCCATAGAAATAGGAAAGCGAAATGTCCTTCAGCACGTCCTTCTGCCCGTGGCGCTTGCTGACGCGAATCATGGAATAAATAATCTTGTCCGGTTCGTTGCTCATGCTGCTCCCTGTACGCTAATGTACTGCATACGCTCACCCTGGCCTGCCTTCAGGCGCCAGCTAGCCTATATGCCACTGACTTTTTTTTCAAGTCCGGGAGCAAGACTAAACAGCCTGAATGGTTGGCAGACTGCATTTACACCACTGAAGCATCACCGTGCAGCAAAAAGCCCCCTGGTCCAGGCCAAGGGGGCTTCTGCCGTTATGTGAGTGTTGCTGCTGTCTTCCTCTGCGTACAAGTCAGTGCAGCATCTGCCTGTTCAGGCCCGCTTCATATCTTCTATGAGCACACTCAAGCGCTCGCTCTGCTGGGCCAGATCAGATATGGCCCTGGCCGCTTGGTGCATGGCCTGTGTGGTCTGCCCGGACATTTCGTTGACTGTGGTGATGGACTGGTTAATCTCTTCACTGGCGGCAGACTGTTCTTCAGAGGCAGTGGCAATGGCACGCACCTGGTCTGCCGTGTCTTCCACATTACGCACTATCTGCTGCAGGGCTTCGCCGGACTGTTGGGCCAGGCTGGTAGCCTGCTCCACCTCGCCAAGTGCCTCTTCCATACGGTTGACGCTCTGCTCAGCACTGCCCTGGATGGCCGTAATGGCCTGACTCACGTCATGGGTTGAGGCCATGGTCTTTTCTGCCAGTTTGCGCACCTCGTCGGCCACAACGGCAAAGCCGCGGCCGGCCTCACCCGCACGGGCGGCCTCAATGGCGGCATTGAGCGCCAGCAGATTGGTCTGGTCGGCGATGTCGGAGATCACGTTCATGATCTGACTGATGTTCTGGGTGTGACCGTGCAAGGTACCCATATCTTCCTTAAGCTCCATGGAGACCTTCTGCACCTGGTTTATGCTGGCCATGGCGTTAGTGAGAATCTTCTTCCCCTCCTCGGCATTATTGCGCGTTTCACCGGAGACCGCCGCTGCGGAGGAAGCATTGCGGGCCACCTCCTGCACGGTGGCATTCATTTCATTCATGGCCGTGGCGGCCTCGGACAGGCGCTCGGAGGATTCGGCGGCACCACGGTCAGACTGTTCGATCTGGGCCGAGAGCTCACTGGTGGCAGCAGAAATGGCATTGACCATGGCCTCCAGCTGTTCGGCGGCGGCGTGCATTCCTTCAGACTTGGCAGCCTCCGCACGGCGTGTCGCTGCCTCTGCCTCGCGCGTGGCGGCTTCGGCCTGTCGGCTCTTTTCCTCGGCTTCTTCGGTTTTAGCATGGGCCAAGTTGATATTGTCGGCTATGCTGGCCACCATGGCCTTGAGCGACTGGTACAAGGCCAGCAGTTCTCCATAAAACCCTCGGGCTTCGGGCATGGCCGCATAGTCCCCGCCAGCCACTCTGTCCGTGGCAGTAAGCAGCACACCCATGGGCTTGGTAATGCTGCGCACAATGAGCAGTCCTATAAGGATCATCACCAGGGCAATTACGCCGACCACAACCAGAATACGTACTATGGCCCTGTTGCTGCGTGCGTTAATCTCATCCAGAGATTGCAGGGTCACCATCTTCCAGCCGAGTTTGGTGGTCTGTACCACTGCCCGCATATCCATGCCGCCCAGCGTCAGATCAAGTTCACCGGAATTTGTGGTCATGATGGCAGCAAGGCCCGCATCCCGCAGATCCGCACCGATGAGTTTGCCCACATTGTCCTTGTTTTTAGGATCGCAAAGGATGCGGCCGCTGTTCTCGATGAGCATAAAATAGCCGGTCTGACCAAAACTGAGCTGGGCAATCATATCAGAAAGGCTCTGCAAAGATACGTCAATGCCCACAACACCGTACATGGTACCCTGCTCGTTGCGTATCTTATGTGTGACGGTAAGCACCATGCCACCGGTAGCCGATGCATAGGCTTCCGTGATGGCACTATCACCGGACGCCCGTGTAGTGTCACTATACCAGGGGCGCTGGCTGGGATTGAAGCCGGCAGGTAGGGTTTCCTCCTCCTGACCGCTGACATAGCTGCCGTCAGCAAATCCGGCATAGACGTCATATTCCTTATACAGTCGCGTCATGCTCCGCAGGGGTTCTGAAGCGGCTAGCGCCTCCGGCGCAAGCTGTTTTACGCTGAAAACCCCATCAGTCGTGGTCTTGGAAAAATTAGGGAATACATGTGCAGCAAAGGCAGCAGCCATGGCACGAGAGGAGGCCACCTGACCGGCGTTTTTCTGTGCCGTGTCTAAAAACTGCTCCAGCATGCCATTGAGCAGATGCTGTTGCCGCCCTGCGGAAGCAATAAAATACCCATTGGCATCATCACGCATCTGTAAGGCGGTAAGGGCAATGGTGGAGGCGGAAACAAGAAGAATGGCGAGCAGGAAACCAAGAATGATACGGAATTTGATTGTCATTGCTACCTCAAAATGTCTTGCACATTATTGCTGCGGTGAGCCGCACGCACGGCACAGGCAGCCCCCACAAACATCCTTATGTCGAACCAATCTCACGCCCGCTTCATTTCCTCTATAAGCGCACCGAGGCGTTCGGTCTGCTGGGCCAGATCAGAGATGGCCCTTGCCGACGCACTCATGGCCTGGGCTGTTTGACCGGACATTTCGTTGACTGTGGTGATAGACTGGTTGATTTCTTCACTGGCAGCGGACTGTTCTTCCGAAGCCGTGGCAATGGCACGCACCTGGTCTGCAGTGTCTTCCACATTACGCACTATCTGCTGCAATGCCTCGCCGGACTGCTGGGCCAGACTGGTAGCCTGTTCCACATCACCAAGAGCCTCTTCCATGCGGTTGACACTCTGTTCGGCGCTGCCCTGGATAGCCGTAATGGCCTGGCTCACGTCGTTGGTGGAAGCCATGGTTTTTTCGGCCAGTTTGCGCACCTCATCGGCCACAACGGCAAAACCGCGACCTGCCTCGCCCGCACGGGCGGCTTCAATAGCAGCGTTGAGAGCGAGCAGGTTGGTCTGATCAGCTATATCAGAGATCACGTTCATGATCTGGCTGATGTTCTGGGTATGTCCGTGCAGGGTACCCATATCTTCCTTGAGTTCCATGGAAACTTTCTGTACCTGATTGATACTGGCCATAGCGTTAGAGAGAATCTTCTGCCCCTCTTCAGCATTGGTGCGCGTTTCACCGGAGACCGTAGCCGCGGAGGAGGCATTGCGGGCCACTTCCTGTACAGTGGCGTTCATCTGGTTCATGGCCGTGGCGGCTTCGGACAAACGCCGGGAAGATTCCACAGCTCCGCGGTCTGACTGCTGTATCTGAGCCGAGAGTTCACTGCTGGCGGCTGAAATGGCATTGACCATGACCTCCAGCTGCTCTGCAGCAGCGTGCATGCCTTCAGACCTGGCAGCCTCGGCACGGCGGGTA
>JAFTDG010000001.1 GCA_017454325.1 Desulfovibrio sp.
GCGCGCAGGCGTTCCAGAATTTCAGACAGAGCGGCCAGCGAGGGCATATCTGCCGAACGCAGGGAATGATGCCGTACGGCATTGAGCGAGGCCGGGCTGCACAGGCGTTCTACCACATTGTCGAGGTGGTCCATGGGTCTGGATGACATAAGTGGCTGCAAAGGTTCGTTCATAACGTACACCTGTTGGGAATGTGGAGCTCTGTTTCGCCGCAGTCACAGGGCGCAGACATCACAAGAGTGTATGTCGTTCTTGTACACGGGCTTGGGCCTGGCTGCAACTGTGAGGGATATTCCACACCCTTGTCGGCAGTACCCCTACTGTCGCCGCTTGAACAGTTTTTCCAGTTCGCTGGCGTCCCAGCGCAGCACGCAGGGGCGACCGTGCGGGCAATACTCGCGTTCTGGTGTGGCGAGCCACTGGGCAATGAGTCCCGCTGCCTCGTCATCAGTAAGGGCTTGACCTGCCTTGATGGCGCCTTTGCAGGCCATGGAGGCGAACATGCCGGCCAGATCAGCTTTGCGTCCTGCCAGCGCCTCACGCAAAAAGCATTCTGTTTCGGCGCGTGTGAGCATGGCAGGCATGGCAGTTACGCATAGGTCGGCATCTGAGTGCGTAAAGACAAATCCCAGGCTCTCCAGCTGGGTGCGCAACTGGAAAAAGCATTCCGTCTCGGCGGAGTGCAGTGAAAGATTCAGGGGCAGCGCCAGCAGCTGTCTGTCGTGGGCTTTGCCTAGAGTAAGTCTGGCATACAGTACGCGTTCATGAACGGCATGCTGGTCCAGCAGCACGAGGGCATCCGTGGCGTCCTGCAGTACAAGATAGGTCTGGGCTACCTGCCCTAGATAGGTAAAGGGGCCAACACGTACATTGTGGCGTTGCCCTTGTATGCGCATTGCAGCAGCTTCTGCAGGGGGTGCGCAGGCCGTTTTTGTGTCAGGAAATTCTGCGGCTGGACCATAGGGCGTGGCTTCCTCTGCTAGGCCGGCAAAGGGGACGCAGATGGCTTCCTGTGTTGCAGCAGTCGGAAACGGGGATGCGTCTGAAATGATGTCATCATGGGATGGGAATGCATTCCCGGTTGCCGGGCCGGAGGCTGTGGCACTCACCCGCCAGTCGCCATCCTGTGCCGTAGGCTGGGAATCTGGAATATCCATAAGGCGAGGTGTATCCAATCGTCCCCAGAAGCCCTGGGGCCGTGTCCGATGCGTACCCTGCGCTTCTACAGCCTTGTCCGTCGTGTCTTGCCACTGACCGTCGGCCATATCATACGATGTTATCAGTGCCTTTTGCACGGCGTGTAGTACGGCGGAAAATACTGCAGCCTCATCCCTGAAGCGTACTTCTGATTTCGCCGGATGCACGTTTACATCCACCTCAGCTGTATCCATTTCTACAAATAGCACGACCTGGGGATAATCCCGGCTGGTAAGGCGGCCTTTATACGCTTCGCGCACGGCAGCGAGCAGTCGCTTGTCAGTCACGGCACGCCCATTCACATAGAGGAGAATACGGTTGCCGCGCGGCTGGCTCACATTGGGCAGCGCGGCCAGACCATGTGCTCGTATACCGTGGCGCGTGGCGTCAAATGGGCGCAGGGCATCCACTATGAGCTTTGGCCAGAGCAGTGCCAGGCGCGCGGCGAGATCCTGTCCCTGGAGAAAATGGATGACTTCACGTTCGCCGGCCCAAAGGCGCAGCCCTACAGCTGTCTGGGCCAGGGCAAGACGTGCCAGCCAGTCTTGTGCCCTCTTGAATTCTGTGGAAGGACTCTTTAAAAACTTAAGGCGTGCTGGTATGTTTGAAAACAGGTCGCGCACGTCCACAAGGGTCCCCTTGTGCAGGGCAGCTGGTACGGAAGCTGTGAGGTGGCCATGCTTCACTTCTATCCGATGCGCTGTAGTCTGTCCCTGCTGGGGGTCAGTATGTGCGGACGTGATGGCAAAATGGGAAACAGAGGCGATACTGGGCAGGGCTTCACCCCGGAAGCCGTAGGAATGGATATGTTCGAGATCATCCAGACTGGAGATTTTGCTTGTGGCGTGCCTTGTGACGGCCAGTTCCAGTTCGTCAGCGGCAATGCCGCAGCCATCATCCTGAACGCTAATGCGGCTCTGTCCGCCGTTTTCCAAGTGAACGTCAATCTGCGTAGCCCCGGCATCCAGGCTGTTTTCCACCAGTTCCTTGAGCACGCTGGCGGGCCTGTCCACCACTTCTCCGGCGGCAATCTGATTGCGTAATTCAGGCGGTAGCAAACGAATATGGCGTATGTTTTCAGACATAGGCAGAGTGTATGCGTACGGAAGGGACAAGGCAAGCGTTACAAAGCACGGCGGGCTGTGGCCTGTGCGGGAAAAAATAAGCCCGGCCGTGGATCTTGCCTTTGTGCCTGCCGTGCTTATTTTGGAAAGGCGAGGCTGCAGCGGCGCCAGCGCGGTAAGCTAGGCAGCCGGGAGATATGCATGGAAAACCCCATCAAAGTTCTTGCCGAACCGCTGCGGGGCACACTAGTACCGCAGGGCTATGATCCGGAATTGCTCTATGTGGAGTGTGCCCGTTGTGGAGCCCCCGTCATGTGGGAAGAGGGCAAGGCTACACGTATTCTTACCTTGGCGGGCATTGACCCGCTGGAATTGGACGCCTCCTGCCAGCTGATGACGGACGGCTGCCCCCGTTGCAGCGGGCGTGGGCAGTATTCGGTACAGATTGTCCGTTTTAGTGGCAGGCCGCGTACGGTCCGGCCGCCGTACTCTGGTAACGCGTAAGCCGCAGGTCCGCAGCAAGCAGGAGAGCCGTTAGGCGTAGTTGCGGCAGATTTCTTCCCCGGCTTTTTCCACATCGTTACGCATGGCCGTTCGTTCTGCAGCCATGCGTGCTTCAAGAGCAGGATCGGTAAGGGCCAGCATCTGTGCTGCCAGCCAGGCGGCGTTGCACGCCCCGGCTTTGTCTAGGGCTACGGTGGCTACCGGAAACCCAGGGGGCATCTGTACCGTTGAGAACAGGGCGTCCATGCCGCACAGTGCCGAGCCCGAAACAGGAATGCCAATCACAGGCCGCAATGTATGCGCGGCAACGGCCCCTGCAAGATGCGCCGCCATGCCTGCCGCACAGATGAATACCCTGACTCCTTCGGCCTCATAGCGGCGTACCAGTTCCACAGTGCGTTCGGGAGTCCGGTGGGCCGAACTCACGGTTACGGCACAACGCACCCCCAGACGGCGTAATACATCCACACAGGGGCGGACCTTTTCCTCATCAGACTTGGAACCCATTATGACGACAACCTGTGGCATGGCTTCACTCTCGTGGTTACTGGTTTGTTTCAGGTATCTTAGCGTTTGTCGACGCCCAGCTCAATGGAATGAATCCGGGCTATCTCCTTGTTAGCTGTGTCAATGGCCTCATAGACCACATTTTTTGCCCACATGCCCATTGCGAAGAACAGCAGAAAAAGCATGACGATCCACATCAGCGGGGATTTCCCCAGGTGTCGCTGTCTGCCCCGCCATATGGCGAGATGATAAGCGATAAAACCTGAACAACTCCATGCCGCCAGCACCAGATAGGATTCTGTTGTCAGCGTATTGCTATTCCAAAGATTCGGTACAAGAGGAATGATGAAGGCCAGTGCGGCAATACAGACGCCCATGGCACCCGTGAACATGATGTGGCGTTGTTGATTGTTTTTTGCAAGCACCCAGCAACAGGCGGATGTGTGCAGGTACGCGATGGAAACGCAGATGGTGCTGATATCCGTAACCCAGACGATGGCTGTTCTGCCAAGAAAGGGAATAACCGCAGAAAGGGTCATGATGGCAAAGATGGCTGCTCGCGGTGTTCCATCAGCCTGCCATACCGCAAGACGCTGCGGCAACAGTCCATCTTTGGCCATGGCGCTGATCAGACGGGCAGTTGCCCGGTAGAATCCGAGCAGACTGGTGGCAAGTGTAGCCAACACCGCAATCCCGAGAAGGACAAGACCCAAATCGCCCATGGCGCTTTTGGCCGTATGGAAGGTGGATATCCCCACGATACCTCTGAGATTCTCTAGGTTGGCGACGTACTCCTGCCAGTTGGCGTAGCAATCTGGTACGGCAAGTGTGGCCAGGCAGGTCAGGGCAATATAGACAACAGCGCCTGTGCATATGGCTAGGACCATGATGGAAAGACTTTTTTGGGGGGGGAAGCGAAAACTCCCCGCAGAATGGGCAATGGTTTCAAAGCCTACAAAGGCCCAGGGTATCAGCCCTGCAATGCCCAATACCTGTGCTACTGGCGGCCTTCCTGTGGCAAACGCCGGTGCGAAGGCAGAGATATGCCATCCCGCTTTTGCGAAGGAGATGGAGAAGCATGTGGTGACAGCGAGCAGGAGCACAATCACAAGCAAGGTTTGCAATCTGGGGACAAGTCTGCCGCCAAAGGCGCTGATCAGGCCGAAAAGCACAAGTATGGCCAGGGTTACAAGCGTTTCGCCGAAATACACATCAAAGCCGAGGATCGAGTACTGCGGCCCCCATTGAAACACAGGTCCGCACAGATAGCGTGCAATAAGGGTGAATGCCGTGGCATTGGCCCAAATGAGAGAAAGGTAGGCCATGCCGAGGGCCCAGGCGCACAGAAAGGCGTAATCGTGTCCGAGGACAAGCCTGGCATAGGAATATGCACTGCCACAGCCTTCAGGGCGCCGTTCCATCATATAAGCAAAATTGGCGGCGATGCACAGCAGCAACAGGCAGCCGAGCCCCATCGCAATGGCCGTGCCTGCCGGGCCGGCCATGGGCAGGAACGTCGTTCCGGGCATGACGTACGCGCCCCAGCCCAGAACACAGCCCAGCGACAGTGCCCAGGCGTCAAGGCGTGACAGGGTACTGGTACGCATAGAAGGTGATGTGGTGTTTTGAGAAAGAGAGGGCATCATTTCCCCTTTGGGCATTGTACGGGTTTATGACCTTGGCAACACTCTAGGAATGCTCTTTTTGCAGGATGAATGTCGCCTTGTTGCCTGTTTCTTTTTTACTTTCATATGTGCCGCTGTCAGCCCGTTGGTACATGGCTTCAAAAGAGTCCGCGTGGGTGGCGGGATAAAATGTAACGCCTACGCTCAAGGTAATTTTTCTGTCCTGGAGTTCGGGAATGGCAATCCTGTCAATATTGTCGAACAGGCGTTTGATAATCCGCTGTGCTATGGTCTCGTCGTTGACGCCTTCGGAAAAGGCGGAGAATTCATCCCCGCCGAGACGAAAGATAATGTCAGAATCGCGAAAGGTCTTTTTCATGCAGTCGGCGATAGCAATGATGACCTTGTCGCCAACGGCGTGTCCATACACATCGTTGATGGATTTGAACTTGTCGGCGTCCATCAGGCAGAACATGCCGGAACGCCGTTCTGCCATGGCCCTGCGGATAAGCCTTTCGCCGCTGCCGCGGTTGCGTATGCCGGTCATAAGGTCTGTTTCTGAGAGCTTGCGCAGTTTTTCCTGACGCTTGCGGTCTTCGTCAATGGATTCAAAGGCCAGGAGAACATGGTGCAGGCTGCCATCTGCCTCGCGGTTGATGACAATAAAACGCAGGCGTATCCAGCGTTCCTTGTCGTCCATGAATTCCTGGGTAATGTACCGGGTGTCACGCAATCTCTCTTCGAGTGTTTCCGGATTCATGAATTGCTTCAGCATATCACGGGATTGGTCGGCTGACATCTTTTCCGCCATGGCAAGCGCCCGTTTGCTGAAATCGTTGAAATTTCCTTCCAGTAACGCGTCAATATCAGGATTGCTCTGTATGCAAGTGATGGTGTCATCCCTGAGGTTGATGTGCACCATGGCCACATAGATATTGGCTACAGCCTGTATTTCCTGGTTAAGGTGTTCGGCCTCCGCATACTTACGGCTCATGTGCATAACGACGAGAAAACTTATGCCCATGACAAATAAGAGGAAAAAGCCGGAAGCAAGATAGATAATGACAAGAGGTTTATTCAGCCTGTCTTCATTGAGCACATATACTGAGCTCCAGTTCTCATTTATCGGCTCGATAAAAACGGTGTATTTCCCCTCAAAGTTGTTGATTTCAAAATGTCTGTTGCCATCAGCCTTGATTCGCTGCAGCTGTTCCTGCTGTAGCGTGGTGCCGCTGTCATTCAGGTCTTTTCCCACAAGAGTTACGTCAGAGTGTGCTACAATAATGCCGTCCCGATCAACGACGTATGCTTCCTGCACAATGGAGCCTGCGGCCATTTCTTCGACCATGTGCTGGACGCTGTCGAGGAAAATATCCATGGAAACAACGCTTTCACCATCGCGTAGCAACTGACTCACCGAGGTCATCATGGTGTTGGTTTGCAGGTTCAGGAACGGCTTGACGAGCACAACCGCTCCTTTGCCCTGAACAGCGGCAGTGTACCACGGACGTTCCTTGGGTTTGTAGTCTGCAGGTGGTGTCCAGCCGCTGCCGTCCAGGTATCTGCCCTTGTAAAAGCCGTAGACGCCGGTATTGTTTTCCCTGATTATGGAAGCATATATGGCTGTTTCCTCAATAAGGTATTTGCCCACTTCCTCGTGCGATTTCCCTTCGCCCAGCATCCTGTTTATGGTGACACCCGAAAACGCCACGGCATCTATGGGCATTTTCAGATAGTGGATAATTTTTTGGGTTGCCTGTTGCATTTCATTGCGCCAGGTGCCCAGAATATTTTGTTTTGAGCTGTCGTACAGCCAGTAGAAAATGCAGACAATAAAAAATGTTGCCAGAAGCATCATTACTGATGCAACCAATGTAAAGCGGCGTGGCAAGCCATTCCTGGGTGCTGGCATGGTGTTATCCGGCTAGTCCGTGGAAAGGCGGCGTATTCCTTTGGCACCGATGTCCCTGCGATAGAAAGACTGCGGCATGTGTACCTTCGTCACGGCGGCGTACGCCGCCTTTTGGGCTGCGGCAAGGCCTTCTCCCAGGGCAGTGGCACAGAGTACGCGTCCGCCGCTGGAGACCAGTCTGCCGTTCTGCAGTGCCGTGCCGCTGTGGAATACCTTGACTCCGGGCATGGCGTCGGCCATGTCAATGCCCTCAATGGGCAAGCCTTTGGGGTATGTGCCGGGATAGCCCTCGGCCGTAATGACCACGCCCAGGGCCGTCTGGCTGTTGTAGTGCAGACTGGCGGGGTTCAGTGTGCCGTGCACAGCGTCGAGCATGATGGAGGGCAGGTCTCCTTCAAGTCGCATGAGCAGAGGCTGGCATTCCGGGTCGCCAAAACGCACATTGTATTCCAGTACCTTGGGGCCGTCGGCAGTCAGCATCAAACCGGCGTAGAGCACACCCACAAAGGGATGCCCTGCCTTGGCCAGTGCGGCAAGTACGGGCCGCACAGTAATGTCGGCCATGGCTTGCAGCCTGTCGTCGGGCAGGATGGGTGCCGGGCTGTACGCGCCCATGCCACCGGTGTTGGGGCCGGCGTCGCCATCAAAGACACGCTTATGGTCCTGCGCCGAAGGCAGGGGGATGGCGCGGGTGCCATCACACAGGCAAAGCAGTGAGACCTCTTCACCCACAAGACATTCCTCCACCACCACGGCGTCTCCGGCTGCGCCAAACGCTCTGGAGGTCATGATGTCGTTGACGGCGTTCAGGGCCTCGTCCACTGTCTGCGCGATGATAACGCCTTTGCCGGCGGCAAGGCCATCTGCCTTGACGACAACAGGCGCTCCTGTGGAGTGGATATGTGCCGCACAGGCCGCCGCATCGTGGAATACGGCACATCTGGCTGTGGGTACATGCGCCTGCTGCATGATTTCTTTGGCAAAAGCCTTGCTGCCTTCCAGTTGTGCTCCGTAGGCATCTGGTCCAAAGCAGGCAATGCCTGCAGCGGTCATGCGGTCTGTAATGCCTAGGGTCAGAGGCAGTTCCGGCCCCGGAACCACCAGGTCGATGTGCTCCTTGCGGGCCAGGGACACGAGTCCGTCCAGATCATCTGCCGCTACGGGCACGTTTACCGCCTTCTTTTCCTGCGCAGTGCCACCGTTGCCGGGGGCCACGAACACTACTTCTGTACGGGGGCTTTGCAGCAGCTTCCAAACAAGGGCGTGTTCCCGCCCGCCAGAACCGATGACAAGTATGCGCATGTGTACTCCTTAGGCGTGGCAGAGCCCCCGCAGGGGCTCTGTCACAGCGGCCATAGCGCCAGAATGTTACTCCCGCAAGGGAGTGTTTGCGGGGGTGCCCCTAGTTCGGATTGACCTCAAAGTCGCTCAGATCTGCCGGCACATTGGGATTGGTGGCGGCAACATCCAGGGGGTAGGCCGTGACCATACACTGACGGCTGCCCACGCCCAGATCTGGCGAGGTGTTCAGGCCCACCACCAGGTCAAGCACGCCGTCGTTATTCACATCTGCCAGGTCAATTTGGGCCACAGAACCGCGAATGCGGCGCGTCTTCCATTTGAGGCCAAGGCCTACGCCGTCCCAGTAGAGGGCATGAACCTCGCCCTGCGGAAAGTAACGGTAGCGGTCAAAAATCTGTGCCGCTGTCGAGATGGGTTTGTTGACCAGAAGGCAGTACTCGCCCGTGCTGCCGATGTCTGCGGCAATGAGGCGCATAGGTGCGTAGTATTTGCTGGGAAGCTGATAGTTCTTGTCCACGCCGAGGCCGGGCATGCCCTTATAGTGATCCATGCCCGCAGAAGAGCCGGAGAAGCGTTCCATGGTGGTGTGGACGAGCGAGTTGCCGCGGCCCTGGAAGAGCTTGATGCGCTCGTCGTCAGTCAGCATGACAAGCAGTTCACTCTTGTTGCTCCTGCTGGGAGGCATCCACGCGCAGTTGAACGCGGTGGCACCGCTGGGCAGATCCAGCCGCGTGCCCAGCTCATATTTGCCGCCGGCTTTGTTCATAATGCGTACGCCGGGGGCAAAGAGTTTGACAGAATCCCAGCCCTGGCCCACCAGCGTGGGGGCATAGGTGGGGGGTATGCGCATGACGCTCATAAAATACGGAATGCGGTTGGCAAAAAGGTTGAGCTTGTTGCCCTTGAAGGAGTAAATATACGAGTAAGGCCGGTTGCTGTCTTCCTCGTAGGTGGCAACCACGAGTTCCATGGCGCGGTCCCTGTCGAGGTCAATGGCGCGCATGGAGAAGGTAGCGTTGGAACGCGAGATGACGGTTTCGCCGAGCAGCTTGAGCTGTCCGTTCACAGGCCACGCATAGATGCGCAGATCATGGTCGCTCAGGATGGCGATTTCGTTCTTGCCATCGCCGTTGAAATCTCCCACGGCCATATCAACCATGGTGTATTTCAACCGCTGGGTGCGCAGGCGTGAGCCGTCATTGGCACCCGCCCCCTGATAGCGGAACTGCGGGTTCAGATAGACCTGCTGCTGGCCGGTTTCATTGGTGATAATGTCGCCGCCGGGCGTGCCCATGCGGGCGCTGTTGGCAGCCGTGGAACCGGGGGTGCGCATGGCAGCTGACACACCAAAGACTTCCTGCCCCATTTGGGCGCTGAGACGCTGTACGGCGCCGGTCAGCTCGCTCACGGGGCTTTGGGCGGTGCGCGTCCAGGTTTTGCCGGCCTTGTCAATGCTGTTGACTTCCACCGTGCATTCCTTGCCCATGACGCTTACTGAACCCCAGATGGCAGTGTCTGCGCCAGAGGAACGCAGGGCCTTCCGGGCCTCATTGGCAGAAGCGGCTTTGCCCTGACCGGAACGCACATCCAGCACGCCTGGTTTGTTGAGCTTGCCCTGAATGGTAGCGGGCACGGCTTTGGCAAGGTAGGCATAGTTTTGGGGTGCGTTCACCGTAAAGGGCAGCACAACGGCATTTTTGGCAGCGGCTTCCCCTGTGGCCATAGCAACAGTGGCACACAGCAGGCAGGCCACAAAGCATACTCGCATGGCGAATTTCATTCCTTTCTCCTTGGAGATTTTCGCAATACAATAATACACTATGTATTGGTATGGATATGTAAGAGACAGCGGGCAGTATACGCATACTTCCCGGCCCGCGCAATACATTGCCCCAGCGGAAATCCCTTGCAGAGGGCACGTACTGCCCCTACTATGCGTTCATGACCAAAACGCTTATCCGCTCGTTCCGGCTGGTCTGTCCTGAGGCGTACATTCCTCTGGTGGAAGCGCTGCTGCACGCTCAGGGCTATGACTTTGCCCCGGAACCCTTTTCTCCCCTGTGCCGCCGGCTCCTGAACGAACCACGTCCCCTGGGGGGCTCGCTGGCTGCCTTTTTTGGCTACATCTATATTCAGGACCGTTCGTCCATGCTGCCGCCTCTGGCACTGGCTCCGGCTCAGGGCAGCGCCGTGCTGGACATGTGTGCCAGCCCCGGCAGCAAGACGGGTTTTCTTGCGCAGCTTGTGGGCAAGGACGGTTTTGTGCTTGCCAATGAACCGTCACCCCAGCGCCTTGGCACATTGCGGCACAATCTGCACCGCATGAACGTGCTCCAGGCCGGGACCTGCTCGTACAGCGGTGATGTGCTGCCTCTGTTCCCTGCCTCCTGGGATGCCATTCTGCTTGACCCGCCCTGTTCCGGCTGGGGCACGGCTGCAAAACATCCCCAGGTGCTCAACCTGTGGAAGGGTGCCAAAATCAACAGCCTCACGGGCCTGCAGCAGTGCCTGCTGCGCCGTGCGTGCGCGCTGTTGCGCTCTGGCGGACGGCTTGTTTATTCCACCTGCACAACCAATGTGGATGAAAATGAAGCGCAGGTGCATTTTGCCGAGGAAGAACTGGGGCTGGAACGGGTGCCGCTGCCACCCTTTCCCGGTTTCGCATGGGATGCCCTGCCCGGCGGGGAGGGCACCTTGCGGGTAAACGGGACCCTCTCCCAGGCGCAGGGTTTTTACGTGGCCCTGCTGCGTAAGCCGGAAGAGACAGTGCCCGGTGGAGATGAGGACCAGGAAATGGTCGCCGGAGGCCATGGGGCTGAGCGACCCCAGGGGCAGGTTCTGCCGCCCCATGTGCTTGCGAGCCCCACCTGCGACCCGGCACAGCTGCCGCAGGGCCGGGTCATGCTCTTTGGCCAGCATGTGCGTTTTGTACCTGACAGGGCCTTGTCACTGTTGCCTCCCTCCTTTGTCTGGCAGGGGGCGCTTCTGGGCAGTCTTGTGGGAGGGGTGCTGGACACTGCCCCCCGTTTGCGTGCGCTGTTGCCTGCCCAGGCTGCCTCAGAAAGCCGCCTGGAACTGGACGACATTAACGACATAACGGCACTGCTCAGCGGGCAGAGTCTGCACACCGGGCTTGCGGGGCGCACGGCCAGCCTGTGGTGGCGGGGGCTGCCCCTGGGGCGGGTGGCGCTCAAGCGGGGCAGGGCTGTAGCAGGGTTCAAATAATGCAGAGAAGGAAGTACAGCTCGACATCATTTTGTCTCCGCCTACGGCATCGCCGAAAAGGCCGAACGCGACCGCTATGCCAGAGAGCAGTTTGTCAGGGATGAGGGCCGTGCTCAAGGCCGTATCGAGGGATGGAAGGATGGCCAAGCCGAGGGTTGGCAGGCTGGCCGTGCCGAGGGCTGGGAAGACGGTAAAGCAGATGCACGTCGTGAAATAGCCCAGAATCTTCTCCACCTTGGGCTGCCCATTGCCCAGATTGCCGAGGCAACAGGCCTTTCCCCCGCAGAAATTGAGGTTCTGCGCAAGGTGCAGTAGGGCAAAAACCGTTCCCAGAACTACCTCTACCCGCAATGGTAATACTCTGAAAAGC
>JAFTDG010000087.1 GCA_017454325.1 Desulfovibrio sp.
AATGAACGTGGTGGGAGATTGGGGAGTTTAATATCTATAAAAAAATGAAGAACACCAATATGTTTTGGACATTGGCGTTCTTCATTATACCTTAATTTGGCGTCCCCAAGCGGATTTGAACCGCTGTTGACGGCGTGAAAGGCCGTTGTCCTGGGCCGACTAGACGATGGGGACAATTCATTATGGGTACATCTGGCTGGGCTGCAAGGACTCGAACCTTGATTAGCGGAGCCAGAATCCGCCGTCCTGCCAATTGAACGACAGCCCAACTCGAAATAACATAAAAAACATTTGATGGAATGTCAACATGTTTTATGATGTTTTTGTGTGTTATCGCTCAATAGCCTCGTCCATAATTCTCAACGCAGACTTGCAGTGCCTTGTGTTGCTTCTTAGGCACAAGAAGGTGTATGCAATATACAAATGGTCTAGTTTACAGCCCATGGCAGCAATAAGTTCCACAGAGAGTTGTCACTATTTGAGGCGTTGACGCTGCTGATAAAGTTGCAATTATGAACCAGGGGCGTGCAGTGTATAATTTTGATAGTGTGCGAAGATATGGCCGGAGGGGTAAAGGGTATAGCATCCCGGATAACAGGTTTATTAAAACTACAAAGGCATTTCATCTTCTTTCTGCAACAGCGTGGGCCGGTGGCGCACTTGCTATGCAGGCTTTGAGTTTCCTTAAGTTTACAACTGACAATCCGGTAGTGATCCCATGCATTCAAGATTGCCTTCATTTTGTGGATACATGGGTCGTCATGCCTGGTTTGGCGGGTTGTATTATCACGGGCACCCTGTTTTCAACATGCACTGCAATAGGCTTTTTCAGATTTTTTTGGATTGGTTTTAAATGGTGTATCGTCTGCTGTGCCGGTTTCTGGGGCATGATGTTCTGGGGACCTTGGGGGGATGGCTTGATAACATGGCTTTCATTGTACAGTCTTGATGCTCCATTGCGTTTGGTCCGTTCATTTATTTTGCCAGAGAGTATGTGGCAGGGAGCCTTACAACTTTCTGTGATCTTTGCGATGTGCTTGATTTCTGTTTACAGGCCCGTTGCCTTGTATCGCAAGCGAAGATATAGGAAGAGAGATGGCATTTCTGTCGATAGATCTGTGTGACATCATAACCATGTGAGACAACTGATCTCTATGAGATCAATTCCCTTTACAATAGCATTGGCCCGGGATATTTTCTTTTTTTTGGAGTATAGTGGGAGCAGCGCATGTTTGGCATTGGCAGTACAGAACTGCTGGTTATCCTGGTGGTAGCTCTTATTGTGCTTGGCCCCAAGAGCTTGGCCAAGGTGTCTCGTACATTAGGCAAGGCTATGGGGGAATTTCGTCGCGTTTCTACAGATTTTCAACGTACTCTCAATGCTGAAGCCGCTGAGGATGAGCGCCGTGAGCGACGTGAAGCCGAGGCTAAGGCAGCCCAGAAAGCCAAAGAGAAAGTTCAAACTACTGTTGAAGAAGGTGGGAATGACACTGTGCAAGCATCAGCAGAAGCTCAAACCTCTGTATGTGAAGGCACAGGACCGTTACCATCCTCACAGGCGGAAGAAATGATTGGCCAAGGTGATAGTGAGCATCTAGTTATGCCGCCTTCGGGAAGTCCCCTTGAAGCCGCTCTAGCTAAAACTCACGCAGCCGCAGAAGCCGCGTCCGGTGGCGTGATATCAAAAACATCTAGCACTTCAGATACGGCGGCAAAGCATGAGTGACGATCATTTGCTTCCCACTGGCAAGGATGATGTGCCCAAGCCCGCTGTCGAGGATGCGACAGTAATGCACGAGGAGACGTCGCCAAGCGATAGCAAAGACACCCCCATGAGCCTTATGGACCATCTTGCAGAGTTACGCACACGTCTTGTTCGGTGTTGTATTGCTGTCATCGTGGGCTTTCTCGCTTGCTGGGTTGTGGTGGAACCGTTGTATAATGCTCTTGTTGATCCACTGTTGGCTGTGCTGCCAGCGGGCTCTCATGCGCAATACACCACCTTGCCTGAAGGTTTTTTCACCCGTATGTATATAGCTTTTATTGCGGGTGTTTTTTTGACAAGCCCCATCCTATTTTATCAGATTTGGGCCTTCATTTCACCAGGTTTGTATGAAGAGGAAAAACGGGGGATTGTGCCTCTAGCCTTCACATCTGCTATTTTTTTTGCCGGAGGTGGGGCTTTTTGTTACCTTATCGTTTTCCCCTATGCTTTTGCCTTTTTTGTGAGTTTTGCCACAGAAAGCATTGTGGTCATGCCCAAAATCAGCGACTATCTTGATTTTGTGCTTAAGCTTATTCTGGCCTTTGGCCTTGTCTTTGAAATGCCGCTTTTTGCCTTCTTTTTATCGCGTATGGGTATTGTCACTGCAAAGCGTATGCGTAGCTGGCGGAGATATGCTATTCTGTTTATATTTATAGCGGCGGCTATACTTACCCCGCCGGATGTTGTTTCGCAGCTGCTTATGGCTTGCCCGATGATCATACTTTATGAGGTAAGTATTCTCGTTGCAGCGGCTGCAGGTAAAAAAAACAGTCAGCACAATGCGTCACCATCCAACGATAAGGCATCCGAGTCTATACCTTAGGAGGAAGCATGAGTACGTCTGTTCCCCGCAGTGCACGCCGCAAGCGTACCAGTGCTGAAACGGATATTCTGCTAGAACTGGCACTCGACGGCCAGGGAAAAACACAAATATCAACCGGCTTTGGCCTGTTGGATCATATGCTCACGCTCACCGCTTTTTGGGCTGATATGGATTTACAATTGACTTGTTCTGGCGATTTGCATGTGGATGCCCACCATACTGTTGAAGATGTTGGCCTGACCTTTGGGGCTGCATTACTGGAAGCATTAGGCGAGCGCAGGGGCATCGCCCGAGTCGGGTATGGTCGCGTTCCCATGGATGAGGCATTGGCTGAGGTAACGGTGGATCTCTCTGGCCGTCCCTGGCTGGAATGGCATGGCGACGTCTTGCTCCCGCCTTTGCTGGGTGGGGAAGAAAAGGATCTATGGCGAGAGTTTTATAAAGCTGTTGCCAGCGGGGCGCGGTGTAATGTGCATGTTGAATTTCGGTACGGCAAAAATGGACATCATCTGCTAGAATCGGCAGCTAAAGGATTCGGGCAGGCTTTGGCCCAGGCCATACAGCAAAATAGAACAGGTATCCGAAGCACAAAAGGAGGTTTGGATTGATGCCACTCCGTAAATTGTTGCTCCTGACGTTGAGCATTGCGCTAATCATTTTCGTTTGCAGTTGTCGTCCACGTAGTACTGCTGAAGTGCCGCGCAGCGTTTCTCCATCCTATACTGTTTTTGTGGCGCCCTTTACTCAACCCATTGTGTCGGGGCAGCTCATTACAGGTAGTATCCCGGAACATCAGGGGCGTATCGTCGAGGAGCAGCTGCCTTCATTAGATCAGCAAATGCGTACTATTCTTTCTACGGAGACCAAGCGGCGTTACAAGTTCATAACAGCCATGGAGCGCCCCCGTGATTTTACCAAATTTCACAATTCCGGTCAGCCGCAGGCTCTCCCCTTATGGCTTCAATATGGTAAAAAGCAGGGTGCGCATCTTTTGCTCGTACCTCAGGTCCTTGATTGGCATGAACGTGAAGGTTCAGGCGCCGGCGTGATACAACCGGCACATGTTCGGGTGGAGTTTTTTCTCATCAATATTGATAGAGAGCTCGTGATAGGCCGCTCTGTCTTTGAAGAAACACAACAGGGGCTCGTGGATAATCTGCTCAACGTGGGAGCCTTCCTTCACCGTCGTGGACAGTGGGTAACTGCGGAACAGCTTTGTATAGACGGTATTCGTAAAGCCGCTAGGGATCTTGGGCTATGATACTCTTCCCCGCTGTGGATATTCAGAATGGCAAGGCTGTACGCCTCAAACAAGGGCGGGCAAAGGAACGTACCGTTTTTGCTGAAGATCCAGTGGAGGCGGCCTTGGCTTGGCAAAGACGTGGTGCACGTTGGCTGCATGTTATAGATTTGGACGGTGCATTTGATGGGGCACCTAAGAGTGGTGGGATTGTACGTCGCATTTGCGCTGCGTTGTCCATACCCGTACAGCTTGGCGGGGGAATCCGCGATATGGCAACAGCAAAGGCGTATCTTGATGCTGGTGTCACGCGCTTGATCATTGGAACGCTGGCGTTGGAACAGCCCAAACTCTTTGCTGATTTCTGCCAAGCCTTCCCTGGTCGTATCGGCGTTTCTCTTGACGCGGAAGACGGAAATCTTAAAAGTCGCGGATGGGTTGCCGATACAGGCCTGACCGTGGATGCTTTGCTTCCACGTTTGCTTAAGGATGGGGCATCGTTCATTATCTATACGGATATCGAACGCGATGGCATGCAGACTGGCGTCAATGTTGCGGCACTTGAGCATGTGGCATCACTTTCCACTGTTCCTGTTATCGCCGCAGGCGGGGTAGCTACTCTGGCAGACATACAAAATCTTTATCCGCTAACCCGCTCGACGCAGCTGCAAGGGGCCGTCAGTGGACGTGCCCTGTATGAAGGCACGCTCAGTCTGGAAGAGGCCAATGGCTGGATTGACGCACAGGAGTGAAGCCTTGTTACTCGGCGGCAGAATATGAGTACATCTCTTGAAGAGCTTCTGAAACGCTGGCGTGTTGTCTTTCCAAGACGGCGTTCCGTAGCTTGGAGGGGGTGCTGGTTAAGCAACGGGTATTGTTCAGACTGTCGCCTCTGCTGTGGCCCGCAGGAAGAAGCAGAGCCATTTCCTATGAAACTTTTGCCGCACCAGCTTGGCCCAAATCTGGAACAGGATTTTTATTTGTTGGATGCCGAAACTGCGTGTCTGGATAACAGGGGCTGTCGTGCCTGCACAGATTACGGTTGCCGTCTGCCGCGTGGTCGACGGCCTGTGGCCTGCGGGCTTTTTCCTTTTGTACTCAATGGCGATGCGCTGATGCTGTATCAGCGATGCCCGGCAAGTCTGTTCACTCCCTTGAGCCGTTTAGAATCCGTTGGACGCAAGGCTGCCCACTGGCTTTCCGGCTTTAGTCCGAGGGATCGGACACACATTGCGCTAAACCTACCAAGTACTGTTCTAGCAGACCGTTATATTGATCTCCATATCAGGGTACACTGCCTGTAGAGCCGTTTCAGGTTTTTGTTTTCACATTGTCATGCATTCCAGCATCACATGCACACGTTGTTCGTAGGTGTGCCCTGTGCGTAAATGCTCACGCCATGCCCGGCGTAGATTTTGTGCTTCTTGCTTGTGTGCGTAAAGTTTTGTCAGGCGGGGTAGAAAATCTTCTGGCCCATGAAGTGTTATGGGTTCTGATAATTCTTTAGGAAAGATGTCCAGTCCGTGTGTGGCATCGCTGAGCAAGACTCCGCCACTTGCCCAGACATCAAAATGTCGTTGGCTCAGGCTGTGTGGCAGAAGCAGGCTTGTTACATTGAGCACGGCCTTTGCCGTAGCATACATTTGCGGTAGGGATGTATAATAATCCACAGGGGGATGTATGTGCGCTCCAGGCAAAAGCGATTTCCAGTGTTCATCTCCCACGACGCGTAATCCATTCTTCATTTCTGCTCCTGCTGCCTGCAGCCAGCGGACACGGTTTGCCTGGGCACAACATTCTGCACCAAGGCCGATGTTTCTCACGTCATGTCCTGGCCAGAGCTTTCCTCCCAGGTGTTCTTTCCACCAAAAAAAATTTGGAGCATCCGCAGGTGTGGAACTGTTAGACAGCAGTGATGCCGCTTCTTCCTTCAGGTTTTGCGGTATACGTGCAGCGGCAAAAAAGCGATTTTTATTTGGAAAGGATGACCGTCCTACGAACAGGGGGGGGGCAATATGTTCCTGAAGTGGGTAGTCCTTACGCCACATGTGGGGTGCAACAGCAAGTGGCAGATGAAATACGTGCTGTGCTCCCTCTGCCTGTAGCGAGGGCATAAAACTGGCATCCGTCACAAAAATATGGGCATCTCGCCACCAGGGAAGCCGTAGACCCGCCAGCACATGCCATGGATTGTCAACGAACCAAAGTGCTACTGGTATACCCAGTTCTCTGCATAGATAAAAAACACGCCCCTGCTCATCCAAGCCGCGCAGGTTGATGGAAAGGAAAAAGGCGGGACGTCCCTTCTCCAGCAGGTGCCGCCATGTTCGCACAAAATCCTGGCTGTGGGCACAGCGATATGAGGCAGCACCTGTGATGGGCACTCTTTCCAGAATAGGTCCGAAACCACAGTGCATAAGAGCACAACGTAGTTCCTGATGCAGAAGTTGTGTATTATCTCCCGGTAAAAGAACGGTTTTGGCGGTTTTTGTGGGTACTGAGTCCCTTCCGCACATGGCTGCATCCAGTCGAGCCAGCAAGGGGCCCCAGAAGGACGGAGCCAGCCTCATACCGGGGCGGTAAAAACAGCGACAGCAGGATGTCGCTAATTCAACGGCTTCGTCGGGTGTAACATGTTGCCAGTGTCGTGGCAGATTCAATGAATCTACGGACGAATGTGCATCGTCCACCCTGACAGAAAGTGCAGCAAGTATTGCTGGGGCTTCAAGCCAATACACATGTGAAGCCTTGGCAAGAAAGGGTAAGGTCCATGATTGGCCAGGTCCCAGACCTAGGAGCAGTATGGTCTTGCCTGTGCCTTCTACGCTCCAGGCTTCCGGGCCATCAGGAAGGCTGCAAAGACGCCCGGAAAAATCTGGAAGGCTGATACGTTGTGGACGGTGAACTGATATGGCTCTCATGCCATGTACCCTGCAATTTTTGGCCGTGGCATACAAGACGCATAGGGACAATTCTAAAGAAGTTGCTCAACGACGGTATCATGAATTCTTACTTTGTGCCCCCTAACGGTTGAGGGTATGCAAAGAATTATTTTTATTATATTGAAGTACTTACCCTATGAACTGTACCGTTATATTGTCCATAAAAATTTTAACGGATCTGATGCCAGTTTGTATCTGATAGTATCTCATCAGCTATATAATAAATGTAATTGTTGCACCCATGCCTTTATAATGCCGTCGGTTACTACTGTACTATAGAGAACATCACGATTTTTACCGCTAAATTTTTTGTGGTCTTTCTGGATAACCCGGTTCAACGCCGGAACAAGTTTCTTTACATTTTTCTTCATAAATCTGTATATGCCATAGCCAACGCACGTTTCCCCATGCAATTCTATCAGCCGCAAGCCTAGTACTTCACCAATTTCCAGGTCTGGCAATAAGATACTGTATCTGGCATGCACCGGAAGGCGTTTTTCGTTCAGCACATCCCGTACAGTGATAATGCGCTGTGTTTTGTCAAAATCAACAACTGAGTACATACCAAGGACGGTGTTTCGCAGACTGTTCAGATACGCCCGATTTTCCGCATCCGGTTTATAAGGGAATGCCACTTTCAGAAAAATTTCCGAAGCGGGCAGCCTTTTCCCATGAAACTCAAAGGAACGGTTGGAAAACAACCATTCCCGAAAGCAATAATCAAAGGTATCTTGCGCTTCTGGGGACCAAGGCTCCGTACCAATGCTTTCGTCTTTATCAGTAAAGGTATCGTATTCACCGTCTATGCCGTCGGCAGTGCTTTCGTTTTCATACAGCGTAGCCACGGCATGTCCTAGAAAATCCACGTGCTTTTGAGCAATGGCGAGCAGACCTTCTGAGAGTTTGTGTATTTTGCTAATGGTGTTGGGCATGGTGGCGTACCTATTTTGTACAGGTTATTATTACAAAAAACATATACGTTTATACTGCGCCAGTTTGTAGCAGGCTGTGCCCTGTAAGGCAACCACACAGTGCCCATGATCAGTGGGATCGTATGAAGAGTATGCATTATTACGTTCAGAGCTGTTTTATAATGGTGTATAGAAACAAAGCATGAAAGATTATGGTAAAGAGAGTAGCTCAACCCTGTTAGAATATCCTTCATGCATATGTATTAAGCTACACACGATGATGGGTTTTGTGGATATTCGTATTACCTTAATAATTGTTCAGTTCCTTCAACTTGGCAATGATAATCCTGCACCCTAGCTTGAGGGAGCGCAGCAATCTCTACATGTCATTCCTGGGAATGGCTACACAACCGCCGGTATATGATTTGCCGGAATAGCAGTGCAGGAAGATAGCCGATCCCAGCTCCGGTTTGGCGCTATGCCGAAAGCCTTAGTGAAATGGAAGGTGCCAACTGGCGTTTTGGCGTCTCCCTCTTGCGTCTTGCCGAGGCCGTTTTTGCCGATATAGGCAGGTGAAGTGAATATCTGGTGCCAAATGCCACCGCTAGCGAAATCCTCCTTTTTCTGTCGTGAAATACCCATACCTTTAGATAGCTGTCAAATAAGTGGGTGAAAAACACCTCATAGATTTGACGTTCTGACGCGACTCTTTTTGAGTGGTTAAAGGCATTGTTCATTCCTACTGCTTTATAATGCTTGCGACTAGACCATTTTTCAGGCAGAAAAGCTACGACATAATTAATTGAGTAGCTCTCCTATAAAAAGGCCACTGGGCTGCACTGGAGGCGGAATGGACATACTGACGGAATTGGCAAATACGCTAAACTATTGGGTAGCGTCGTTGTGGCAGTTTTTACAGACAGAGCCTCTGGTCAGCAAGGTTATGGACATTCTGTGCGTGACTCTGCCATTATCTTTTCTGCTGGCTTTTGCCGGGCTGGGCTTTCTTTCCGGAACAGCACGCGTACTGGCCGTTATTCGCAAACGCAGTTCCTACGAAAAATGTTCTCATCAGCTCGCCTTGTTCAGCGTTCTGTTGGGCTGGGCGTTGCTCGTATGTACAAGAGTATGGCTTTTTCATATACAGAGTTCTGATGTTCCAGATTCCCTGCCCAATTTCCTTCTGGAAATCGGCTGGATGCTGTTGGGTATGGCTGTGATGTTTACCAGCATTTATTATATTGGATGGAGAATGTGTCGCAACGTGCCTACGTTACACGCAGTCCTGGGCATCTTCTGTGGGATCTGGGCCCTGCTGGCAACTGCCGTTGCTCTGGCTGCAGCACGGCTTTGTACAGTGATAGCAAGTCCTGCTGTTGCCGGTCTAACTCTTGAGCAGGTTTATGCGCCTGGGATAATGACTCCCTTTTTTTGTGCTCTGTGTATGACGCTGCCATTGGCTTTGGGCTTAGGGGGCGGAATCGGTGCTGTCTGGTTGGTTTTACGTCGTAAGCATGATGATTTCGGACGTGATCACTACAATATTATGTTGCCCTGGTGTGCCAACTGGGCGCGTAATGCTTGGTTTTTTTTCTGGTTGCTGATGTTGGCTGCAACATCCCTGCGTATTTATAACCAGTGGCAGGGCAATGTTTTTACTCCTGAAAAAGCCCTGTTGGAAAGCGTGATCCTACTGCTGTGGCTTGTTCCAGCAGTGTTGTGGAGCATTGTGGCCCACAGTGGGGCACCGCTGCGCCATAAGCTGACCCTATGGGTGGCTCTTGCCCTTTCCTTGGCAGGGGCATTTCCGTATTATGGCAACATGACATCTATCTCGTCACCTACGGTACAGGAGGAGATTATTTCGCAAGATGATGGCGGTTCATCATCTGCAGCTATTCCAGCGCCGTAACGGAAAGAAACAATCTATTGGAGGTCGGGTGACTTCGTAGCGATAGTTTTCTTTTGATGCAGGGCCGACGGAAATCATTTCTTATGATATTGTTTGCGCCACTCGTCCAGAAAAAGTAGCGCTGCCTCAACCTCTGTGAGTACGCCGCTGCGGGCCCGTAAAGCGGTGATGACTTCCTCAAATCCGGCATGTGGTCCAAGACCGAGGTTGTTTACTACTTCAGCCAGCTCATTGCGTAGTTGGGGAGTCAATTCTTCTGGTAGCTCTTCCTTGTCCTGTTGTTCCTGTGGCCATGGACCGAAACACTCTTCTATGAAAGATAGTAAAGATGCCATGCGTGCTACATAGGTGTGTTCCCGTAGCACACGGGCTCGGGCGCGTTCGGCGATAGCTTGTCGTTCTTCGGGGTTAGCGAGGAAATGCTCTATGGCGGTGAATAGTTCCTCCATTGTGTGGAAGGTTGTTATTTCGTTCGGGGTAAACAGCTCTGGCATAAGGCTGCGCTGGTCAACCAATTGAAATGCACCTATGGCCGCTAACTCAAAGGTACGAGGATTGACAAAATCACCGTTGCTGACCAGTTCTGTCGTATGCAAACTGGAATGCAGATTCAGGTTGATGCGTGTGGCATTGTAAATTTTTACGCTCTCTTCAGCGCTTATGCGTTCGCCGCTGCGCTGTACATGAGAAGCCAACTGGGTGTCGCCTTTCCAGTCCGATCCCCAAATTTTGAAGTCTCGTCCAATAAACCGTCGGAATGCAATGCGCCGGTTAGGATAGCCAGCGCCAAGGAAGCCGATGTCTGCACCATATTCTCTTTGTTCCTGTGGCGTGAGGATGAGCGGCCTGTGAAATTCTGGCAGGGCTGCCAAAGGTAGGTAGAAGGCATTTTTTTGACCAGTGGCAGCCAGTTTGGAAAGGAATGGTTCCTTTTGGATGACGGCAAATACATCGTACAGAGGCGCATAGGCCTTCCAGTAGGTGAAGATTTCATGGTCTTCTACAAACCACATGGCCGTACGTATTCCTGTACGACGCAAACGCTGCAGTAGGCTGTGCCCCAGAGGGGCTTGCGCAGCAGCCAGAACAAGTTGAGATTCTTGAGTCTGAACCTGTGCCCATATGGCCTGTGAGACCACTTGCAAAAAGGAATTTTCCAGTTGAGCCGTTTGTGTCGGTGGAAGGCCCAAGCTGCGCAAACCTGTGAAGGCGGAGTGCAGTAGAGGGGATTCAAAAACGCGCACCTTGTGTCCCATATCGGTAAGGGCTTTTGCACAGTACCGTCCGATAGGCAATGAGCCGCCATACATAGGCAGCACTACAAGAATTCGCAGGGGGGCAGAGGACATCAGCAGTATCTCCCTTGTGGCAGCATCCAGTCCGCATCGTGGCAAAGCCATTCCTGTATATTGGAAGGGAGTACATCATGTTCTTTCCATGGCAGGTGTACTTGCGTTGCCAGAAAAGCGCGTATGGCATTGCGGTGGGCAGCATGAGGATCTTCCCCTGCTAAAAGCACAGGTTTTGCACCCAGTGTGTCTGTAGTCGTGTACCATAGCTGTAGACCCGCGGGTATGGGTGAGACCTTGTGAGGAAGTTGGCTTTGCTGCGGGTTGTTGAAAGATGCGTGGAGTATAGCATTGGCCAGGATGCGTAGCATTTTTTCTTCGGTGAAAGGGGTTCCACAGCACACATTGTATGGACAGGGGGCACATTCCAGACAGGGGGCACATTGCTGCGTGGACTGCCAAACATGATGACCTTTCCCGTATGGACCTGTTTCATGCAGCCAGGCAGAAGAGAGAAAGAAAGCCTGCACAGGTACTCCTAGGTGTGCTGCCAGATGCATGATACCGGTGTCGGGTGTAAGCAGGATATCTAGGCCAGCCACAGCGTCCACAAGTGATGTCAAGTCTGTCTTGCCGCTTAGATCATGAACAAGATCAAACATCTTGGCTGGAAGTTCACGCAAAAGCTGTCGTGCTGCGGGCTGTTCTGTTTTTGTGCCGAATAAAAAGACCTTGGGGCCGTTAAGTGCACCAAAGGCGGTTTGGGTGAGTCTGGCTAGTACGGGAATGGGGAGCGAGCGACGTGATTCCCGTCCAGCGAGTACGATGCCTATGCCGCGTCCTTCTGGTTTGGCTGATGGGTTGACGGAAGCAGGTGGCACAGGGTTATCAGTAAAGTGCGCCCAGAAATCCACAAGATTCAAGGGAGTGAGCATGCGTTTCGTACTTAAACGAAAAGCCAGTCGCGTCCAAGGAGAGCGCGTGATGCCGCCGTTTTCTGGCCGGTAGCCATACACTGTTTCTGGTGAAAAAATTCGGCACAAGGCAGTGGTAAGTCCGGAAAAGTTGCAGTTGTAGACGGCATCGAAGCACATATGGCGCCAGCGTGAGAGAATCTTTCTATTCATTTCCAGCGCTGTTGCGTTTGGCTGTCCGTGTATGGCAAGTGCATAGACTATCGCAAAGGGAAAGAGGCGTTGTGCCAGGGGAACCAGCCCGGTATCTACAGCTAAATGCACCGAGCCACGGGTGGCAAGGCTCAACAAGAGACGTTTTGTCTGTACCAGATCCCCGAAGCGTGCTGCCTGTATGACCAGAAATTCTGCCATGCTGGGAACGCTATCTCAAAATCACGCAACAGTAAATAAACGTGACTTCGTTAGTCGTTTGTCCTGAAAGGAGCTAAAAACATTAACGTAATTGGCATGTGGGGTTTGAACAAAGTTTTCAGAGTGGTATACCCGTGGGATTTGTTGGACATTGTATTGTAAGTAGCCTATTATAAATAGATACATATTATGGCAGTCAGTAGTGATTGTTGCCGTGGGAACCTGTTTTTCCCTGAAAATACTGCAGCTTTGGAATAGTTTCGTGAATGACAGCACCTTTACTCCTGCACGTTGTCACATTGATTTGGGGGCTATACGCCGCAATTTTACTCGTTTGGGCGCAGCGTCGGAGCTTATGCCCGTTATCAAATCAGACGCTTATGGGCATGGTCTGTTGCCTGTGGCCCAGACCCTGTCTGATGTTGGAGCGCAATGCTTTGCTGTCGGTGTCATTGATGAGGGGCTGATTCTGCGTAATGCTGGCCTTGGGCAGCGTATTGTGGCTCTTTTGGGGGCCAATGGCGAGGCAGATTGGCACGCGGCGCATACGAACGACATCATTCCAGCGATAGGTAATTTTATTCAGTTGGAGTGTGCAGCCGCACATGGCGATGCTGGACATCCGTTGAATATTGCACTGCAGTGTGAAACGGGTATGGGACGTTTGGGGTTTACTGAAGAGGAAATTCCTCATCTGATTGAGTGCCTGCGGGGTATGGCATATGTGAACCCCATACTTGCTGTTTCGCATTTTGCATGTGCCGATATGCCGGAGCAGGAAGGTTATACTGACATCCAGGTACGGCGTTTCGCTGCTATAACAGAAGCATTGTGTACGGCTTTTCCCCATATGCAGCGTTCGCTGGCCAATTCTGCAGCAATTCTCGCTCGAAAAGGTGTTCAGTATGAAATGAGCCGTCCAGGTCTCGCCATTTATGGGGGGAATCCCTTTGGTCATGCCCGGCAGGATGCATGTTCAGATCTGGAATGGGCCATGAGTGTATGTGCCCCTGTGCTTTCCATTCGTGATTTTGCGTCAGGGCAAAGCATATCATACGGGCGCACGTTTACGACGTGCCGCCCCTGTCGCATCGCCGTCGTGGGTATCGGTTATGCTGCAGGCTTTGCTCGTGCTCTGTCCAACCGTACGACCATGCTCATAAATGGTCGTCGCGTTCCTCAAGTGGGAAGAGTGTGCATGGGGTTGACCATGCTTGATGTTTCAGATGCAGGACCGATACGACCTGGTGACCTGGCTTGGGTCATGGGCGGGCCCGTCGTTGAAGGGCAGCATCCTGTTACCCCGCAGGAGCTGGCAGATGCATTGGGTACTATCCCCTATGAAGTCCTTTGCCTTCTGGGGAGCCTGATTCCGCGCGTCTTTCATGCGTGAGGCAGTACAGTGCAACTTGCCGTCACTAATTGCCATTTTATATTGTTATATTGGTGCTTGACAGCAGAACATTACCTCCATATAAGATTCGTTCCTTGCTCGTTCCGAGGGGACGGGCTGTTAATCCAAAAGGAGAAGAATCATGCGGAAATTTGAGACTCTGCTCCTCCTTTCACCGGAGCTCTCCGCCGATAATCGCGAAGGCATCATTACAGGCCTGGTGGCGATCATTGAGCGGGAAAAGGGCGTTATGGTTGAGGTGGATAACTGGGGTATGCGCGATCTCGCTTACCCGGTGCATAAACTGATGCGCGGTTTTTATGTGCGCCTGGAATATCAGGGCCCTGCACCATTAGTTGCTGAATTGGAACGTAATATTCGTATTACCGACGGCATCTTTAAGTTCGTGACCGTTAAGTTGGCCGACGAAGTGGCCGGGGAGGTCGCCTAACATGGCTTTTAAGAAGAAGTTCGCCCCACGCCGCAAGTTTTGCCGTTTCTGCGCTGATAAGGAACTGCCTCTGAATTACAAGCGTCCTGATATTTTGCGTGATTTTGTTACAGAACGTGGCAAAATTATTGCACGTCGTATTACTGGTACCTGTGCACACCATCAGCGTCTGCTCACTCGTGAGATTAAACGGGCACGTCAGATGGCCTTGCTCATCTACACTGCAACGCACGACTCAATCGTCAAGAAAAAGAGCAACATCTAGGAGGCGCAAATGAAACTCATACTTCGCGCCGATGTGGAAAATCTCGGCAATCTGGGCGATGTGGTCGAAGTTAAGCCTGGGTATGGCCGCAACTTTCTTTTGCCGCAGGGGTTGGCCATGGTGGCATCTGAAGCCAACCTTAAAGCCTTTGAGCTGGAACGAAAGAAATTGCAGGCCCGTATGGATGCCTTGCGTGCTGAAGCACAGAATGTCCAGACTCGTTTAGAGTCTTTGGAAGTAGTTATCCCCATGCACGTTGGTGAAAATGATAAACTTTATGGATCCGTCACATCTACCGTCATCGGTGATGCTCTGGCCGCCCTTGGAGTGGAAGTGGACCGCCGTCGTATTCTTATGGACGCGCCTATCCGTACCTTGGGTGAACACCCCGTTCGTGTGCGCTTGCATGCCAGCGTGATTGCCATAGTGCCTGTGAAGGTTGTTTCTGATCATCAACCCGAAGCTGGTGAAGAGCAGACTTCCGAACCAGCTAACGCTGTAGAGGCAGCAGTAGCTGCACAACAGGCTTAACGTGCCATCAAGCAATACAACTCCTCACGCCCCCGACCGTACGGCCGGGGGCGTGTCTTTTGTCCAGAAAGACGGGCAGAGTCCCATGGGGCGGACACTACGCAACCGTGTCGTTGAACGGGCTGAAAATCAGCTGCTGGAGCGTGTGCCGCCACATAGCGTAGAGGCTGAACAGGCGGTATTGGGGGGCGTGCTTATGCGTTCCCAGCTGATGCACAGTATTGTGGATCAGCTGCATGCTGAAGATTTTTATCTGCCGGCCCACTCAGTTATCTATAGCGCTTTTCTTGAGCTGTATCACAAGTCTGCTCCTATTGATCTTA
The DNA here is from genome assembly GCA_017454325.1 of Desulfovibrio sp. Lineage (GTDB taxonomy): Bacteria > Desulfobacterota > Desulfovibrionia > Desulfovibrionales > Desulfovibrionaceae > Desulfovibrio. Next base: position 15,174 of record JAFTDG010000087.1, read on the forward strand.
TTTCCACTGCGGAACAGCTCAAAAGCCAGAATACTCTTGAAGATGCAGGAGGCGCAGTTTATCTTGGAGAATTGGCCCAGGCTGTGATTTCTGGTGCCAATGCGGAGTATTATGCGGGGATCGTGCGTGACAAGGCTTTACAGCGTGGGCTTATTAATGCTTGCTCCCGCATTATTGCCAACAGTTATGACAGTGCACGGGATGTAAACGAATTATTGGATGAGTCGGAGCAGGCGATTTTTTCTATTGCACAACGAACGGCCAACAGGGACTTTAGCTCAACACAGGAGCTTTTGGGGGGGGTTTTTGACAACCTTGCAAAACTGGCAGATGCCAAAGACGTCGTCACAGGCGTTACCACAGGCTACACACGTCTGGATAAGTTGACTGCAGGATTGCAGCCTTCCGATCTGATCATCGTGGCCGCCCGTCCTAGCATGGGCAAGACCGCTTTTGCCATGTGTATGACATTAAACGCAGCAGTACGCCAAAACGTTCCTGTAGCAGTTTTTTCACTGGAAATGAGCAAAGAACAGCTCATACAGCGCATGTTGGCGGTGTGGGGCAAGGTGGATCTCTCTAAGTTACGGCGTCCATCTCTGCTGACGGATGAAGATTGGCAGCATCTTTATACTGCTGCAGAAGTTATAGCCCATGCCCCTGTTTATATTGACGATACCCCAGCGCTTTCCACTCTTGAGCTGCGCGCCCGTGTGCGTCGTCTCAAGGCCGACAAGGGGCTTGGTCTTGTTGTGGTCGATTATTTGCAGCTCATGCGCACCAACCGCAGAACAGACTCACGCGAGTTGGAAATATCTGACATTTCACGGTCACTCAAGGGACTGGCCAAGGAGATGAACATTCCTGTGGTAGCCCTGGCGCAACTTAATCGCAAGGTAGAAGACCGTGGTGATAAACGGCCTATGCTTTCAGATTTGCGTGAATCAGGCGCCATTGAGCAGGATGCCGATGTGATCATGTTTGTTTATCGGGAGGACGTGTATAAATATCAGAAACCCGCAGAACGTCCTCCCCAGGGTATTGCCGAGATTATCATTGGCAAGCAGCGCAATGGCCCGGTGGGCGTTGCAGAATTGCTGTATATGTCGCCCTACACGTCTTTTGAGGATATTGCGCCAGACTGGATGCCACCACCATCTGAAAGTGGGAATTAGGTTTCCAAAGATCTGGCCAACACAAATATTTTTTCTGTAAATTGCCCGTGGTATGCGCCTTTTTCCACCTCCTTCATTGACAATTTGGACAAAGCATGTTGTATTGCGGGCCAAGGAGCCGCGAGCCGATGATACGTATTATCGGGGTCTGCGCGGGAGTATTGCATTTTTTGAGAGGGTGTTTCATGTCTAAGTCCATTTATGTTGGGAACCTTCCATGGTCTGCCACGGAAGAACAGGTTCAGGGTCTCTTTGCTGAATACGGTAATGTGCTGTCCGTTAAACTTATCAGCGATAGGGATACCGGCCGCGCCCGCGGTTTTGGTTTTGTAGAAATGGAAGATGGAGAGGCAGATGCTGCCATTGAAGCTTTGGATAACTATAGCTTCGGTGGGCGCACATTGCGCGTTAATGAAGCTAAACCCCGTGCACCGCGTCAGCCCCGCTACTAAAATAAACGCTATACGGCAAATCTATTTTGAGATGGTTTCTCCGTCGTTGAGGTAGTATTTGTCTGCGGAATCGGATGTTCATGTACAGCCGGTTCTCTCCTCAAAGGAGGGAACCGGCTGTACACTTTCACAAACCTGTATTTCTGTTTCGTCCGCCTTGCCCAATGGCGCGATTTTTGCCATGATGCCCTTGGCGGTGACCAGGTTTACGGCCCGCCCCGTATTCGGGCAATACATTTAGGAGGCCGATATGCTTACCCCTAACCAATGTGTACTCTATAGCGGCGGTGCCGCAGGAACGGAACAATTCTTTGGTGCGCTGGCTGAAAGCTGGGGTATTGAGGAAGTAAACTACAGTTTTGAAGGCCATCAGATTGAAAGAACACGCGGTGTGCGTGTGCTGACCAATGAAGAGTTGGCGCTCAAAGATGTTAGCCTGACCTATGTTTCGCGTCTTATGAATCGTGAATACACGCGTGCACCTTTGTTTCGCAAGGTGCTTCAGTCTATATGTTGGCAGGTCAGTAGTGGAGAGCAGATTATTGTAGTGGGTGCCATTCAGCCAGACGGAACGGTAAAGGGTGGCACAGGCTGGGGGGCGGAATTTGCCAAAATTTGTAACAAACCTCTCCTGGTCTTTGATCAGCCCAAGAATGCATGGTTCAGTTGGAATAAGGATAGCTGGGTTGCGTGTGACACTCCAGCTATCGACCATGCTCATTTTGCTGCTACTGGTACTCGTTTTCTTGAAGATAACGGGCGCGTGGCCATTCAAAATCTTTTCGCGCGTTCCTTTTCACGTTAGCGGCTATACTACGCTGCGGCCTTTTGCACAGGGCGTTTTGGACGTCCGCATAGGGCCGCATGCTTTTTTATAGTGGCTATGGAGAAAACATGAGTACCCATTTCACCCAGGCAGAGCAGGCTGTCTTGCATATTGTGCAGGACAATCTTCCGGATTCTCTTACGCCCTATGCAGATATTGCAAGACAGGCAGGAATGACAGAAGATGCCGTCCTTGATCTGCTTCGCAGACTTAAGGAATCTGGGGCGATACGCCGCTTCGGCGCAAGTATCAAACACCAGCGTACCGGCTGGAACCATAATGCCATGGTCGCTTGGATAGTTCATCCGGACCAGGTGGAAGCCTGTGGCGTGCAGGCCGCGCAGCATGAACATATTTCCCATGTGTATTATCGTCCAAGTACAGCACCCGATTGGCCATATGAGTTTTACACGATGATCCATGGGCATAGTGAGGATGAATGCCTTGCAGTGGTGAATGACATCATTCAGACCACTCCTTTGCGTCAGCATGTTATATTGCGCAGCCTCAAGGAATTGAAAAAAATTTCCATGACCTATTTTGACTGACAAGGAGTGAACATGGACAACACTTCTCGGCAGTTTTTCGAGCGAGCGTGTGCTGTCATTCCCGGCGGTGTCAATAGCCCCGTGAGAGCCTGCCATAATGTGGATAGCTTGCCCTTATTTATTGCTAAAGGACAGGGTAGTCATCTGTGGGATGTGGACGGGCATGAGTATGTGGATTTTGTTCTTTCTTGGGGGCCAATGATTTTAGGCCATGCCGAACCGTCGGTAACTAGAGCCGTGTGTGAGGCCGCTGCACATGGTTCAAGCTATGGCGCACCTTGCCCTGACGAAGTCGCCTTGGCGGAAGAGGTGGTGGCCGCCATGCCATCACTGGAAATGGTGCGCATGGTTAATTCAGGCACAGAGGCGACCATGAGCGCCCTGCGGCTGGCGAGAGCCGTTACGCAACGTGACAAGGTGCTTAAATTCATTGGCTGCTATCATGGCCATGCCGATGCTTTTTTGGCGGCCGCAGGTTCAGGGCTTGCAACCTTTTCCATTCCCGGCACGCCTGGTGTACCGTCTGGCGTGGTAGCCGATACTCTACTTGCTCCATACAATGACCTTGACGCCGTGGAAGACCTGTTTGTGCACAATGGAGAGCAAATTGCCGCTGTCATTGTGGAACCTGTGGCTGCCAATATGGGGCTGATTCTGCCCAAACCCGGTTTCCTTGAGGGGTTGCGAGCATTAACTGCAAAATACGGCAGTCTGCTTATTTTTGATGAAGTGATCACTGGTTTCCGTGTAGCCTATGGAGGGGCACAGGCCCGTTGGGGTATCGAACCAGATCTTACCACTTTTGGTAAGATTATTGGTGGCGGTCTACCAGTGGGGGCATTTGGGGGCAAACGTTGTTTTATGGAACGGATTGCACCTAAAGGCGATGTTTATCAGGCAGGGACGCTTTCCGGCAATCCTTTGGCCATGGCCGCTGGTCTGATAACCCTGCATTTGCTTAAGACCGCTGATTATGACGCACTCGAAGCGCGCACCGTCGCTTTTGCCAACGAGCTTGCTGCCATCCTTGCCGCAAAGAATGTGCCTATTCAAGTGCCTACTCTGGCTTCCATGTTTTGTCCATTTTTCAGTGAATGTGAAGTTACCAGCTATACTGATGCGAAACGTTGTGACCAGCAGCTCTTTACCACGTTTTATAAGCAAATGCGTGCACAAGGTATTTACCTGGCGCCTTCAGGCTTTGAAACTGGTATGATTTCCTTCGCGCATAGCGACGACGATTTCAGCAAGGCCCTTGAAGCAGCACGTGCGGTGCGTTTTTAGGAAGGGAGGCATGCACGGCGGGGAGAGGCCATGCGAGCTGGCAGTTTATGCATTGAGCAGAGCCGCTCTGCCGCTGGCACGACGGCTTACTGCGCGACTTGCGGTATTACCGTGGCATTTGCTACCAACACCTCCCAACTCCATCACACCAAAAGTCACAGTTGGGTACGCGCAGATTTATGCCCCTGCCCGTTTTTGTCCAAAAGATGTGCGCCCTTTTACTTCCCTGCCAGCTTTATTGGCGCAGACCTACCCGTTTTTTGCTGGGCATGCGTTCATTGGTGCTGCGGGGCTTGCTGTACGGTGTTTGGCCCCCCTTTTGATTCACAAGAGCGTTGATGCACCAGTTCTGGTGCTGGACACGGCGGGGCAATATGTTATCAGCTTGCTCTCCGGTCACTGGGGCGGTGGTAATGCGTTGGCCCGTCATGTTGCCAGTTTACTGCAGGCCACACCTGTTATTACCACGGCTTCGGATGGAATCGATGACGGGCATGTTCTCGCTCTGGATCTTCTACTGCGCGAAGCAGGTTTGCGACCAATAGATTGGGAATTTCTTCCCCATGTACAGGGGATGTTATTGGAAGGAGAACACCTTCCTCTGTGGGATCCTTGCCACGCCGTACCAGATCATCCTGGCATCTACCGAGTGGGGGATGAGCAAGATATGTTTCCCCCAACAGAACAAGCGGAGATGTTATTCCCTGTGTTGGCGGCTCACTGGAAGCGACTGCAGGCTCATCCACAGGTATTACGCATTGCCGTGCCGTGGCTTTTTCTAGGTGTGGGGTGTCGACGTCATGTGAATACTGACCTGCTGTATGATGCGGTATGCAATATGCTTAAACATCATGACTTGGAGCCCCTTGCTGTGGCTGGTGTGGCCACCGTAAATGAAAAGGTTCAAGAATCGGCAATACGGACTCTTGCAGCACGAATGAATGTGCCTATACTGGGCTTTGCTGCCGAGGCTTTGGCTCGCTGCATCACACCACATCCATCGGCGGCAGCGGGGCAACGTTTCGGTTTACAAGATTTTAGTGTATGTGAGGCAGCGGCCATGATGGCAGCGGGATCACATGGAAAAAATATCCGTTTGCTCGTACCCAAGAGTGTTGTATCAAGACAAATAACTATGGCCGTTGCCATTGCCGACAGGGGAAGCATATGAATGCGGCCAATTTGTATGTGATCGGTCTTGGGCCAGGTTCTACAGAATGTCTAACGCCACAGGCATACGCCGCTCTTTCGGCAGCAGGCTGTATAGTCGGCTATCGTCGCTATGTGAATATGGTTCCTCCAGAGTTATTGGCAGGAAAATGTTGTATTCAGAGTGCTATGCGGCAGGAGAGAGAGCGTTGTGAAGCTGCAGTGAAGTCGGCTTGTGAGGGCATTCCCACGGCATTGGTGTGCTCTGGCGACCCAGGTGTCTATGCGATGGCGGGACTGGCCCTGGAGACGCTGGAAATATATGACCTCGTGGATAAAATTCCCTTTGTTGTCATTCCAGGGGTTCCTGCCGTTTGCGCTGCAGCTGCCCTTCTTGGAGCCCCTTTAATCCACGATTTTGCCTGTATTAGTTTAAGTGATCTTTTGACGCCATGGGAGCGTATTGTTCGTCGTCTTACTGCGGCTCTGGAGGCCGATTTTACTTGTGTAATCTATAATCCTCGTTCAAAGGGCAGGCCACACTATCTGACCCAAGCACTTGAGCTGGCTGCCCAATTCCGCGCACCACATTGCCCGGTAGGGCTAGTGCGTCAAGCATTTCGACCTGGACAAAAAGTAGGTGTTTACCGGTTGGATCAGTTCTGCACAGAACAGGTGGATATGCTATCCATATGTATTATCGGCAATACGGAAAGCCGCGCCCTTGGGCCATACATGCTGACACCGCGGGGCTACTCGCGAAAGACGGCGTCAGGACGTGATAGTGTTCAAGAGAGAATGAGCATTTCATAAAACTCCCGTCTGTGTGTAATATTGCATCTGAACTGATAATAGTAACATCCAGACGTGGTGCATACTGCAATTTGCGTCTTTATCTATAAACTGTTACGTAAAAGGGTCGTTCCTACCAGAAGGACAGGAGCGCAGTGTTATGGCGGCCCGGGGCTGCTTTACCAAACTTTACGAGGTGACGCATGGTTGCCGAGACCACCGCTGATACGGATGAACAGATTATAGATCTGACGGAATTGATTGAAAAAGGCAACGTTCCAACTGGCGACACGTCTGCAGAGTCCTCCCGCAGTGCCGAGGCCGATTCAATTCAGGAGCAGCTTAATGCACTGAATGACGGCAAGGCCGCTATTGAAGGTGATATTGATGATCTTCTTGCGCAGATGGATATGGTGGAACAGGCTGTTCCCGGTGGAACAGTAGAGGATACGTCTGTTCCTGATACGCCTGATACAATGGCTGCTACTGTGCCTTCTGGTGTTGAGACGGCTTCTGCCCCATCTGCTGAAGAACATACGGTGGACCCCAATGAAGAGCTGGCCATGCCGGGTATGGGGGATGTTGATAACCTTTTTAATTCTCTTGACATTCCCCCCCAACCTACTGCCAATGACCAGACCAGTGTTAAGGCGGATCAGGCTGTGGACGCCATGCTCAACGATCTTACTGTTGGGCAGTCCGGAAGCACGGTGGCTCAGGCTGCTGCTTCTGACGATAATATTTCCGAGGATGGTCTGGCTAGTTTGCTTGAAGCCATTTCTGGTCAGTCGGATACTCAGAAACCCTCGCCTTCAGCTAAGATGGCATCTTCAGATGATTTAACTGCTGATCTTGACCAGCTTTTAGAACCCGTTTCATCATCCGTTCCGTCATCACAAAATGTTTCCAAGACCCCATCAGCGGTGGATCCTTTGGCTGAAGATATTGACGCTCTGCTTGCAGCGGCAGCGGCACCGGAAGCAGCCCCTGCGGCAGCGGCTCAGGCCCCTGCCACAGAGACTGCAACAGCATCAGCGGATGATCTGGAGGCCATGCTAGCAGCGGCCACAGGGCAGGCCGCACCTGCCCCTGAAACGGCTGCCGTGGCTCCACAGGAAGTTCTGTCAGAAACGGCAGTACCAGAGCAAGGCCCAGCGGCAGCGCCAGCGGGAGACGACCTTGACGCCCTGCTTGCAGCGGCAGCGGCACCGGAAGCAGCCCCTGCGGCAGCGGCTCAAGCCCCTGCCACAGAGACTGCAACAGCATCAGCGGATGATCTGGAGGCCATGCTAGCAGCGGCCACAGGGCAGGCCGCACCTGCCCCTGAAACGGCTGCC
>JAFTDG010000088.1 GCA_017454325.1 Desulfovibrio sp.
ACGCCTCGCATGGTCTACGCTTTGATGTTTGCGGAGCACAGGAAACATTGGAAGATTTTAGACAGCGGATCAGCAATACTCCTCAGGAAGAAGATGGGGAGTTTGTAGAACACCCAAAAACATCTTATAGCGAACGTTGGACTATTGGTGTTAAAGGTCGATCTTGTGGTTCAATCCATTCTGATTTTTGGAAAGGCACTGCGGCAGAAATAGCAACATGCCGGTACATGGCAGTCTATCCGGTAGTGGGCTGGTGGCGTAAGCGAAGACATCTTCACAGAGATGCTAGTTTGGCGCGGTATAGTCTCATCGTCTCTATACAGACGGATGGAGAGATTGTGGACATTTATACACCAGTGGCACAACACATAGCAGCATCTCAAAGTATTTCCAGTGCTGTGGTAGCTTGATGGCGCCCCAATCCTTGTCCATTGCAGAATTTGTCTATGCAAGATTTATGAACGCATCCTGCATGCGGGTAGTAAAGGACTTCAGCCCTGCACATAATCCCCGAATACTTTTTTGAAAACGAAATCATTGATGGGTGAAAGCAGTCGGTTATCCATGCTTTCTGCTTATTCCAAGGCTGCGGAATTGGCAAGGAGGGCGTACCCCTCTGTCCGCCTTGTAGATGGCTACATCATCATTGTTGGCGAGCTATATGCCATGCCACATCCCCCCGGAGGCATGTCTGGTTTCGGAGTCGGCGTCATAACTTCCAGGGTTCTGGGACTCCAAGTGGATTCATACCCCTTGTCGTCCTGCATCCGTTTCAGTTCCGCCATGACGCCAGCGTGGTTTTCTCGGGCAAGCTCAAGAGCCTGCTGCTGTCCGAAGGGCTTAGCGAGGTTGGTCTCCACGGTGATAATCTCCTTGTTTTCCTCTTCCAGATGCTGTTTGGCACTTTCAATGCGTTGTTGCAGCCCCTTATCCAAAATGTTGTCCACCCGCTGGAAAAAGCCGTTCAGGCTGAATGTATCGCCATACACATAGCGCAGATTCTCAGGATACATGGCCGAGCCCACAGCTCCTTTCAGGGAGAATTGGAATTGGGGAGTTGTGGAGTTGCGCTGCATGACGGTGATGTCAAATCCACGATACTTGCCGACTGGCAATTCTTCACCAAGGTTTGTGGCCTTGAGACCTTGAATCTGCATAAGAAAACGTTGCTGTATCTCCTTTTTGTTGCTTTCGCCATCAAGATGCCTGCCATCCACCTCCAACACAAGCTGGATTCTTTTCTCGCCTTTTTCCATGACGTGCCGCGTGTTGGCGTCGCGGAGTCGTACATTGGCGTCATGGATTGTCTTGGCCTCTGCGTAGCGTTGAGCACCCCCTTGTAGATATTTCAGGCGGTCCTTGAGCCTGTGCTGTGTCCGTTGGTGCTGTGAGGCCAATGCTTCCAGCTTGCGCAACTCGCTGGCAATCTGTACCTGATACAGAATGAGCGGATTCCCTGAGGCTGCGGCCTTCATTTCCGCAGCCGTAGCCGCTTCAGATTGTACGTCGTCAATGACTCGCTGGAGCAAATCACCTTTGCGGAACTGTTCTATGGCTGCCGCCTTATATTCGATAGTTTGCCACATGCGCGCGTCGTAGGTTTGTTTTGTGGCATAGTAGTCAATCTCCACCGAAAAGTTTTCGGGATCGTCCTCGAACAGGACATTTCCCTGTCGGATAATGCGTCCATTGCGTTGTTCCAGATCAG
>JAFTDG010000089.1 GCA_017454325.1 Desulfovibrio sp.
AGCGCCTCTTCAATGAGCATGATAGGTATGCCGTCCCGCACAGGATAGAGCACTGAGCATTCTGGGCAGGCAAGGCCTACAAGGGCATCATTTTCCTCCAGGGCGCGCAATGGGCTTAAACACTTGGGACAGGCCAGAATTCGCAGCAATTCATCGGTTGTCATGGGCATAGGCACATCCTTTTTCGACACGAATACATTCCATAGTATCCAGAAGTGGCAATCAGTTCAAGACTTGCTCTGGGAGCGCAATATATCTACGATGGCGGAATGCGTACTGATACAAAATTCGTGGATTTACATACCCATTCGACTGCTTCTGACGGTACAGATACACCAGCCGCTGTGGTGGCAGTCGCTGCAGAGGCCGGCCTTGCATCTATTGCTTTGACCGATCACGATACCCTTGCTGGACTGGAAGAAGCACAGACCGCAGGACAGAGACTGGGCGTGGAGGTCGTGCGCGGCTGTGAAATTTCTTCTGGCACGGAATTCGGCGAACTGCATATCTTGGGGCTTTGGTTGCCATCCAAAGCTGCCGTGCTAACGCAAAAACTGGCATGGTTGCGTCAGAAACGTCAGGAGAGGAATCAGAATATTGTACAAAAACTGCAGGACCTGGGTCTTGGCATTACAATGGAAGACGTGCTGACAGTAGCCAGGGGAGAAAGCGTGGGGCGACCTCACATTGCTGCTGCACTCGTTGACAAGGGCTATGTGGCAAGCAAGAAGGAGGCTTTTCGGGAATATCTGGGGGATGGCGGCAAAGCTTATTTGCCAAAGACAGTCCTTTCTCCGGAGGAAAGCGTGTCCCTGTTGGCCGGTCTGGGGGCTACAGTGAGCCTCGCACATCCCATGCTGCGGAAATTGCCTTCAGAGTGGCTGGAATCCATGATCGGTCGCCTCAAGGACTGTGGACTCACTGCCATTGAGGCATACCACAGTGAACATTCTGAAACGCAGACAGGATATTGCCTTGCCCTTGCTAGGCGATTTGGTTTGGGGGTGAGCGGCGGTTCAGACTATCATGGCGGCACCAAGCCCAACATCAAGATAGGCAGGGGCTACGGCGGATTACGTGTGAGTTTTGCAGTGCTTGAAGAACTGCGCCGTCAAAGGATTGCCGCCGGTCTTCCCGTGTGATCTTGCGCATAAGAAAGCCGATATTGACAAACGGTTGGCGGTGAGTATTGTTTGAATAAACAAACAATACTGAGGTGTGCAATGAATAACTATATGACCATTCTTTTCTTTGCGCTGTGCATAGGTGTAAGCGCATATTCTTCATGGCATTATGTGGAGAATATGCCCAGCTACCAAAGCGTGCATGTGCAGCACAACGCGGGTATGTAAGCTGGTATTTTTGATCGGGTAAGCAGTGGGATTACTTTGGGTGTTGTTTTTTGCCCGGCAACGTGTACCATAGGAGCATGCATGATGCTAGGGATGATAAGGCATATCTGGTCTATATTACTGTAGCTGACAGGGAAACGGCCTTGTCGCTTGCACGTTTTTTGGTACGTGAACGTCTGGCTGCCGGTGTCAATGTGATTGGGGGCGTTTGGTCTGTCTATCACTGGCAAGGAGCCGTGTGCGAAAAGGACGAATGCCTGTTGCTAGCGCAGGTGAGCGGCATGGCCTTGACAGTTTGTATGCAGACTATACGTGAGCAACACGATTATGAAGTGCCATGTATTGTAGCTCTGCCCATTACTGACGGGCATGCCCCCTTTTTGCACTGGATCGCGGAAAACAGCTTTTCCTTGGGATGCGTAGGCACGCCCGCAGAGGACGATTTCAAGACGTAGCATCATCAGCATACTGTATCAATCTAATCCAAGAGGAAGCTATGTCCATCTACATCTCTGGTTCGCTGGCATTTGACAGAATCATGACTTTTCCTGGCAACTTCCAGGATCATATCCTCATGGATAAGCTTCACATGATCAATGTGAGCTTTATGGTAGATGGTATGGACGAGCGACGTGGCGGGTGCGCTGGCAATATAGCCTATTCGCTGGCATTATTGGGCGAAAAACCTGTCATTATAGCAGCTGCCGGGCGTGACTTCGGACCATATGCAGATGCCCTGAAAGCCAAGGGACTGTCCTTGGAAGGTATACGCCGTATGGACGATATTTTTACTGCTCTCTGCTATATTACCACTGACCTGAACAGCAATCAGATTACCGGCTTCTACCCCGGAGCCATGGCCCGTGCAGCAGATTATGCCTTCCCCAA
>JAFTDG010000090.1 GCA_017454325.1 Desulfovibrio sp.
AGCGCATCGCGGTCTTTACGGCATTCCATTTCCGCAATGGGCAATGGGGTAATAACATGCTTGTAATATCCTAGGGGCCAACCCAATTCATGCAGAACATAATGCAGAGTGTACAGCAGATTCTGCGAGTCAGATTCAAACCCTATATAGCCACGGTGCAATGCTTTCTGCAGCTCAGTGTTTCTGGTGAAAAACGTGTTCTCTCCATTGGCGCAAAGGGTATAGCCCTGCAAAAAAAATGGGTGTGCTGCATAACGCACGATGGCATAATTGGTGTTCTGGCGACACTGCGTAACAATATTTCGGGCTGTCAGACGGCCAGAGTCTTCCCACAGGCGAAAATACACCGCAATATCAGCAGGATCACCGATTTCCTTCAACGTCAGCACGTCTGGCCAGAAAGAATATACATATCCGTCCCCCTTCTCAGCCAACAGCGTACGCAGCGCCAGGCGCGTGTCCAGCAGCAGGTTTTCCCGCTCAGCCTGCGTGCGATACCGGTAGATTTCCGGATAATCATAGTTGCGAAAAACATAGCGGGGCATGGCTGCAATCTTCAAGCCTGGCCGTTTGTCCACATCGGGCACCCACTGCGCTATCTGTACAAAGCCCTTGTTCTCCATATACTCATTGACAAGTTGCACGCCTGAAGGCGTACAGGCAAGGGAAAGCAAGGGTTTGTCCTTATAATGCGCAAATACACCGTCCATATCCTGCATAACCATGGCAAAACCTGAATTGTCATGTCCTTCCTGTTGCGGCAACATAAGATTGAGGGCCAGGGAAGGTGACACAGGTTTTTTACTTTTGATGGAACCAATTCTGCACATACAAGACCTCAGGGAGTATTGCCTACACGGCAGCCATACGTTCTATGGCTTCCTGTGTATCTTCAGGAGTGCCAAATGCTGTCAGTCGCACATAACCCTCACCAGAAATGCCAAAACCCGCTCCCGGAGTGCATACCAATGCCGCTTTCGTCAGCAACTGCTCAAAAAAACTCCAGGAGGTTGCGCCTTCCGGCACCCTTACCCAAAGATACGGGGCATCTACACCGCCATAGACCTCAAGCCCTATACTGCGCATGGCTGTAGTAAGCCTTGCTGCGGTCGCTCTGTACCCCGCAATGACATCCATGACCTGCTGATGGCCTTCCTCACTATAGACAGCTTCTGCAGCCCTTTGCACGATGTAGGGGCAACCGTTGTACTTGGTACACTGACGACGATTCCATAAGGAATTGAGAGAGATCAGCCCACCTCTGCCATCTGATATTTTCAGTTCTTGAGGAATCACCGTGTAGGCACAGCGCAGGCCCGTAAAACCTGCAGTCTTAGAAAAACTACGAAATTCCACGGCGATTTCGCGGGCCCCTTCCAGTTCATAGATGGAGTGGGGAATTGATGCCTCCGAAATATAGGCCTCGTAGGCCGAATCAAAAAGAATGACGCAGCCTTCACGGCGGGCATAGTCTACCCAGGCTTGCAATGCCGTTCGCGGCAACGTCGTTCCTGTGGGATTATTAGGGCAGCAAAGGTAGACAATATCAGGACGTACTGCAGGAAACTCCGGTACAAAGGCATTTTCACGCAAACAGGGCAGATAGATGATGCGCTCCCAGCTGCCATCTATATACGTACCCGCACGACCTGCCATGGCGTTGGAATCCACATAGACGGGATATACCGGATCAGTCACAGCCACCACACTATGGGCAGCAAACAATTCCTGAAAATTACCCACGTCAGACTTACTGCCATCACTTACAAAAATCTCACTGGCATCCATGGCCACACCACGGGCACGATAATCGTGTTCAGCGATGGCTTCGCGCAAAAATGCATACCCCTGTTCCGGTCCGTAGCCGTGGAATGACTCGGCCCTGCCCATCTCATCTACAGCTCTGTGTAAGGCCGCAATTACCGCTGGGACCAGAGGACGAGTTACATCACCGATGCCAAGGCTAATGATATGCTTTTCTGGGTGAGCCTTACCATATGCAGCCACTTTGTGTGCAATATCAGAAAAAAGATAGCTGCCAGGCAGCTTGAGATAATTATCATTGACCGTCGTCATGCGCACTCCTTGATATGTTTCACATGGCAGTTGCTACAGGAACATCAGAGAGGATACATTCCTTCAAAAACCGTTACAGCCCCACCTGTCATGAACACATGCCCTGATGCTGTATCCCATCTGATATGCAGCGTCCCCCCTTTAAGCTCCACATCAAGCTCACGTCCTGTCTGGCCGTTAAGATGGCAGGCAACAGCCACGGCACATGCCCCTGTGCCGCAGGCCATGGTTTCACCAGCTCCGCGTTCCCAAACACGCACACGTACACGGTTAGGTGAAATAGGCTCTACAAATTCGGTATTGATACGTCTGGGAAAATATGGATGGCATTCAAACCTGGGCCCCAAACACGGCAAGTCCAGCATATCTATGCCGTTCATAAACACGACAGCGTGCGGATTGCCCATGGATACGGCCGTCACGGCGTAGACTGTACCACTTACCTCTACATGCCGTGCTATGAAGCTCTGTGTATCGCCACCATCCTGCACAAGTACGGGAATACGCTCCGGTATAAGTTCCGGTGCCCCCATATCTACCGTCGCAGCACAAATCTGACCGTTTTCTTGCAAAAGATTTACGGCTCTTTCCCCGGCCAGAGTTTCCACCCGCACGCTAGTGCTGGCAACAAGGCCATGCTCATACGCATACTTACCCACACAGCGTACGGCATTGCCGCACATTTCTGCCTCTGAACCATCAGCATTAAACATGCGCATGCGTACATCAGCGCATTGTGAAGGCAGTACCAGCACAAGCCCGTCCGAACCAACGCCAAAATGTCTGTCGCTGATGCGGCGTGCCAGTGCACCGGGATCATCTATGCCATCTTCTTCAAACCCGTTGATGTACACATAATCGTTGCCAATGCCCTGCATCTTCGTAAAGCGTACTCGCTTGCGCATGGCTCCTCTCTTTTACATAACAAATGATAGACCTCGCTCGCATTGCTTGGCCACCGACACCGCTGCCCGATCGACGGAGCAGCGGTACGGCGGTCCCCGCCATACAGCGGGGTCAGCAGCTGACTGGCAGATTATCCCCCCCGGGATGTGCCTTTGCCGCTAACACTGTTCACTAAATGTATACTCTAATTAATCCAGAGCAGTTCCGCATACTTGGGCAGGGTCCAGAGGCTATCGTCCACGAGTTGTTCCAAGGCGTCGGCATGGTCGCGACACTCTGCCATAGTAGGCAGCACCATATCCCTGGCAGCACGTGCCTTTTCCAGTACCCCGGTTATATGATTTATGTGCTCCAAGGCCTGCTCCAATGTCTTCACGCCTTCCTGCAATGCCTTCACATGCGCACGCACTTCCATAAAACAAGATTCCTCACTTGCTACGGTCTGCACCCCAGTTACTGTACGGGTCTTGATGACAATATCAGCCATACGGCGCTGCATCTCCAAACTTGGCGGCAGGACTAACGTACGCAACATGCCAAGCATAGTACGGCCTTCAATGCAGACACTCTTTGTATAGTTTTCCAGCAAGATTTCCTGCCTGGAACGCATCTCCCGTTCAGTCAGAATGTCCTGACGCAAAAAAACGTTCATGACATCCGGATCGCAATAATGTTCCAGAGCAAGTACTGTATTGTCATAATTTGGCAGCCCACGTTGGGCGGCTTCCTTAGGCCAGGTCTCGGCATACCCGTTACCATTAAAAACAACAGGCATATGTTCTTTGAACATCCGTGGCAGCAGCTCCTGCAAAGCTGCATTCAACGACATACCTGAGGCAACGGAGGCTTCCAGTTCCGTTGCAATGTCGTCCAGTGCACAGGCCACTGCCGCATTGAGAGCAATGTTTACCGGTGCCACAGACTGGGATGACCCTACAGCCCGGAATTCAAACTTATTGCCTGTAAATGCAAATGGGCTGGTACGATTGCGGTCAGAAAGGTCCACTGGCAACGGCGGCAAGGTAGAAACCCCCACTTCCAGCACACTGCGCTTGCGTTTGCCGGTGCTATTACCATTTACGAGAGTATGCAGCACTTCTGCCAACTGCTCACCCAAATAAACGGAGATAATAGCAGGCGGAGCCTCATTAGCCCCCAGACGGTGGTCATTACCAGCACCCACCGTACCCAGACGTAATGCAGCCGCATGCCTGTGCACGGCGCGCAGCACGGCAGCAAGAAAAACGAGAAACTGCGCGTTATCCTGTGGCGTAGAACCAGGATTGAGAAGATTGTTGCCTTCGGAATCGCTCAATGACCAGTTATTGTGTTTGCCACTACCATTGACCCCTGCAAAGGGCTTTTCATGCAAAAGACACACAAAACCATGACGCGGAGCAAGATGGCGCATCATGTTCATGCAAAGCATATTGTGGTCACAGGCAATGTTGGCCTCTTCGAATACCGGGGCCAGCTCAAACTGCCCTGGAGCCACCTCGTTGTGCCGCGTTTTTGCGGGAATGCCGAGTTTGAGCAGCTCAATCTCCAGATCCTGCATAAAGCTCATGACACGTCCGGGGATAGCGCCGAAATAGTGGTCTTCCATTTCCTGGCCCTTGGGCGAGGGCGCACCAAGCAGAGTTCGCCCCGTCAGAAGAATGTCGGGACGCAAGGCCGCCAATCGACTATCCACAAGAAAATACTCTTGTTCCGGCCCGACATTAGGACGCACAAAGCTGGCTGCAGTATTGCCAAAAAGGCGCAAAATGCGCAGGGCTTGCTGTGACAATGCAGCGATTGAGCGCTGCAGAGGTATTTTTCTATCCAGCGCTTCACCGGAATAAGAATAAAAGTACGTCGGAATGTGCAGTGTAGCCCCATACGGTTGGGGAATAATAAAGGCTGGTACCGAAGGATCCCAGGCTGTGTAACCCCGCGCCTCAAAAGTGGAACGAATACCGCCCGAGGGGAAAGAAGATGCATCGGGTTCGCCGCTGATCAACATTTTTCCCGAAAATTCACTGATAACCTGACCATCACCAGTAGGGGTAAGGAAGGCATCGTGCTTTTCTGCTGTCAGCCCTGTCATGGGGTGGAACCAGTGGGTATAGTGCGTGGCTCCGTGCTCCATGGCCCAATCCTTCATAGCGCTGGCAACAACATCGGCAATGGCCGGGTCTAAGCGCTCTCCGTTGCGAATGATGCGTGCAAGCTTACAGTAAACATCCTTGGGCAGGCGTTTGCGCATGGCAGGAAGGCCAAATACATGTTTACCAAAAATCTCTTCCGCCGCTCTGCCTTTTTCATCCTGCCTCTCCGGTGCCACGGGTTCCGTATCCATGGCTTGACGTATCACTGTCTGGCGAACTGTATGCATAACCATACTCCACATCTCTATAACAGGTTATCTTTACGGCACTCACTCACAGTGCTTCTTCACCACGTTCCCCAGTGCGAATGCGGATCGCATCCTGCACATCACTAACGAATATCTTTCCATCACCTACCTGACCGGTTCGGGCCACACTGACCACTGCATTGAGGGCTTCCTCCAATTTACTGTCAGGCAGTACCACTTCCACCTTTATCTTAGGCAGGCAATCAACCCGCATGGTAGTGCCGCGGTATACTTCGGTATGGCCATGTTGGCGCCCAAAACCTTTTATTTCCGTATAATTGAGTCCCTGGATGTGCAAATCTGTCAGTGTGGTCTTAACTCTTTCAAACACGCCTGGGCGAATAATAATTTCTAATTTTTTCATGTAGGTTGCCCTTCCTTTAGTCCATTGCAGGCTATGGCTACAGCGAATAACCACGCTCGTTATGCTCACTCAAATCCAGGCCAGAAAATTCAGAATCAGGCATAACCCGCAGTCCTACAAACAAATCCACCAGCTTGAGCAAAATGCGGGATACCGTATAGCAATATCCCCATGTGGCCACGATGGAGACAATCTGCACCCATGCCTGATGGGGGTTACCGTAGAAAAGACCATCCACATTGTTCACCGCAGCACAAGCAAACAACCCTGTAGCCAGCGCACCCCATGTGCCGCCAAGGCCATGAATGCCAACAACATCCAAAGCGTCATCATAGCCGAGCCTGGACTTGAGCAGAACGCCTCCGTAGCAGAGCATGCCTCCAGCAAAACCAATAAGCATGGCAGGCATGACCTCAACAAAACCTGCACCAGGGGTTATGGCCACGAGGCCAGCCAGCGCACCGGAAATCGCGCCTAAACTGGTCGGCTTGCCTGTCCGCCACCATTCAACGAGCAACCAGCCTGCTATGCCGCTTGCAGTGGCCATATGTGTTGTCACCATGGCATGCCCGGCCAGTGTACCCGAGGCGAGTGCACTACC
Organism: Desulfovibrio sp.; assembly: GCA_017454325.1. Taxonomy (GTDB): domain Bacteria; phylum Desulfobacterota; class Desulfovibrionia; order Desulfovibrionales; family Desulfovibrionaceae; genus Desulfovibrio. The sequence goes on from JAFTDG010000090.1 coordinate 6,346, forward strand.
TGCGTTAAAACCAAACCAGCCGAACCAGAGCAGCCCACCACCCAGTAAGGTCAGTGGAAGATTGTTTGGTGTAGCCGCTACTCCCAGATTAAGCCTGGGCCCAAGAGCCTGCGCGCATGCCAAGGCAGCAGCTCCGGATGACATATGAACAACTGCCCCTCCGGCAAAATCCAGAGCGCCCATTGTTCCCATCCATCCACCACCCCATACCCAATGCGCCATGGGACAGTACACAGCGAACAACCAGAGTGCGGAAAATGCGAGCATAGCCGAAAAGCGGATGCGTTCCGCATATGAACCAGAAATAAGTGCCACGGTCAGCACAGCGAACATGCACTGAAAAGCCATGAAAACCGTATGCGGAAGATTTTCTGCAGCTGGAGAAGGATTGCCCCCCACTCCATGAAGAAATGCATAGGATAAATCTCCCAAAAGGCCACCATGATCAGGACCGAATGCAAGAGAATATCCCAAAATGGCCCATAATACTGAGATAAGTCCCAGCGAGGCGTAACTGTGCATGCTTGTTGAAAGGATATTCCTTGCACGAACCAGCCCCCCGTAAAAGAGTGCCAGCGCTGGCGTCATGAGAAAAACAAAGGTTGCACAAATAATTATGAAACAGGTATCAGCACTGTTCATCGAAGCATCCTTGGCAGACAATCCCTGGGGAAACTCCCTCTTGCTCTTGCGACCCCATGCCGCAACCACAGGTAACAAAGGCAGAAATTGTGCCAAAAGAAACGCACATGATAGAATTACCAAC
>JAFTDG010000091.1 GCA_017454325.1 Desulfovibrio sp.
AGTTGTATGCCATGAAATAATACTAGCCATCAATTAACTCATGCTGCACAATATTTCTATTGTTGTTAACGTCATCAAGTGCTTTTTGCAAATGCTCTTGATTCTCTTTTGAATAAAATAGATCTATTCTAGGTTGAAAAGGTAAGGCACGATCATTAACCATCTGTACTAAGAACATTCTTATTGCAGTGGTAAGGTCGATGCCCATAGCTTTTGCTATTTGCTGCGCTTGTATGCGTAGTGAATTATCAACGCGTACTTGTATATTGACCATAGTACACCTCAATTTTAACTAAAAATATTGCTAACTCAATGCTATGTCAATGCTTTTTGAATGCCTAGTTAACACGCTGTATTTTGTGTCTCGGAAACACCAATAGTTAGGTTTGACTGCGCACCGCGTTACTGCCTGAGCAGACCTTGCCGATGCAATTCTGGGAATTTCAGATACTGCCGGATGCTGCGGGATTATCGGAGACAAGACCGGTGATGCCCCATATTCCTAAGCCGCCATTACGCCCCTTGACGCGCACGCTGTCCAGATACACGCCCTCCACCTGGCCCGCACAGGCCTGCATGACGGCATCGCTGGCCACAATGGAGACATTGTATTGCCGGCAAAGCCCTTCCAGGCGCGAAGCAATATTTACGGTGTCGCCCACTGCGGTATAGCTGGTCAGGTTATGGCTGCCTATATTGCCTACTGCGGCCGGGCCCACATGAATGCCCACGCCCATATGCAGTGACACGCCAAATTCTTCCCGCAGCTCGGCATTCATGTTTTCAAGGGTCTGCTGCATTTGCAGCGCGGTCTTCACGGCCAGCAGCGTATGGTGTTCCGTATCCAGCGGGGCATTCCAGAAGGCCATGAGCGCGTCGCCGATATACTTGTCCAGCGTGCCGCCGGAGCTGCGCACAAGGTCCGTCATGGGCGTGAAATAGCGGTTCAGCAGGGCCACGACCTGATGCGGGGTCAGCATTTCCGAAATGGTGGTGAAACCGCGCAGATCCGTAAACAGCACCGTGAGCTCGCGCTGTTCGCCGTCGATGCCTTCGGCACCGTGGTCAATAATGCGCGTAACCACATCTGGTGAGACATAGCGGCCGAACATGCGCTTAATGCGCAGCCGGTCGTGCTCGGAAAAGGCCGTGCGCAGGATAATGGGAAGCAGCGCGCTGACCACGGCGGACAGCGAAGCCCACAGAGGCGACAGCCACAGCCCGTGGGTATAGCAGATCTCCGCACCCACATGGCAGGCAGCGATGAGAACCAGGGGAAGAAGGGGTTCCATCCAGGGGCGCAGGCGCAGCACACCAATACCGGAAATGAGGCCCACGCCCAGAATGAGCAGATACTGCAGGGGATGCCGGTTGCTCACGAGCGTGCGGATTTCTCCGGAGAGAATGCCGTCCACGAGCGAGGCATGCGCTTCCATGCGCGGCGTATAGTCGTTCAGCGGCGTGGAAAGCTGGCCCATGCCCCTGTCTGCCGAGGAGCCGATAAAGACGATTTTGTCCTTAAACACCTGGGGATCGTAAGTACCGTCCAGGAGTTTTCCGGCAGAGAGGGTGCGTTTGCCATCCAGGCGCTTGTGGAAGGGAATGGGGATGGTGCCGTCTTCGGCCACAAAGAAAAAATGCCCGCCGACGCACGCACGCAGGCCGAAAAATGTGCGCCGCATGGTGATGAGATTGGCATTGAGCGCACGCATCAGTGTGCGCAGGGTCAGGCCCGGATAGATGACGCCCCCCGACTCCGCCAGGGAGAATGTGCGCCGGGTACGGCCGTCCACATCGCGGCGACCGTTGAGAAAGCCTTCCGCAATGCTTCCCTGCAAGACCGGCAGGGGGCGGCGCATGGACGGATAGGAGGGAAATTTCGGACGCTGCTTATGGATAGATTCGCCAAACAGCCGCAGGCGCACGCTCTTGGGAGCATCCTGCACCGGAGGGAAATTGCCGAGCTGCATGCCCATGACAACCGGACTGTTCCGGGCCGCCCTGGCCAGCAGGGCATCATGGTCCATAAGCGCCTCGGGCACGCCGTCCAGTACGGCCTCCGGGCAACCGCCCTTCCAGAGCGACTGCAGGATGTTTTTGGGGGATGTTCTGTCTTCTTCAAAGAGGGAGAAATCCAGTGCCACGGCCAGGCCGCCGTTGTCGGTGATTGTGCGCACAATAGTGGCGATGTGCCGCCGCGACCACGGCCACTGGCCGTATTTTTTCAGTGAAGGCTCGTCGATGTCCACCACCAGCACAGAGCTGTGGTCAGTATCCGTGGCGTGACGGAGCATAAACCAGTCGTATTCGGCTAGGTCCAGCTTTTCCAGCAGCGCCGGCTGCCAGAAACACAACAGGCCCACAAGAAACGTCCCGGCAAGGATGCAAAGCGCCTGGAGCAGCGTGCGCGATTGCATGGCAGATCCTCCTTGTGCACGGGCTCCGGGTGTTGCGCCGGTGGGCGCCGGTGAAGTATCGGGGGTGACGGTAACAGTGATAACGTATGTTTTTTGTCAAATATGTCGGGCGGGGTCAAGAAGATGCCTGCTGCGTCCAAACGAACATGTGCCGGCCATTGCCACAGCAGTAAAAATGGCATAATTGAACGCATTGCCCAGGCACATACCAGCCTGAACGCACCCCCTGCTGCCAGCCTCTTCAGTGGGCAGGATGCTTTCCAGATGGATGCCGTATGAGCACAACAACAGTACAGGTACATGCCAGTGAAACTGCACATATACAGTCGGTTGACCAAATACTTACTGATAGTCGGCCTCTCTGTCCTTGCCATAACCATTGCGCTTGGCATCATTCTCATACAGCAATCACGTTCCGCACTTTTGTCCAGCATTCAAAACCACATGCTTGATATTGCAAATACTGCGGCTTCCATGCTTGATGGCGATACGCTTGAACGCATCAAATCTGGTGACCCTGAAACAAAAGAATATAAAGAAACATATACAATCCTTAAACGTTTTCATGATAAAATTGATCTTGAATATATCTATTGCATCAGGGATATGGGTAACAGGAAGTTTGTCTTTTTACTGGACCCTTCAGAAGAAGACCCCGGAGAATTTGGCTCTCCTGTTGTCACAACAGAGGAACTGGCCAGGGCCAGCAAGGGAGAAGCCGCTGTAAACAAGGAGCCCTACGAAGACAACTGGGGAAGCTTTTACAGCGCCTACAGCCCGGTATTTACTGCGTCAGGCAAGGTGGCTGCCATTGTGGCAGTTGACTTCAGTTCAGACTGGTATGAACAGCAGATTGCAGCGCACATAAGAACCCTCATACTTACAGCTCTTATTGCCCTGGGTGTTATTTTCGCTTTGGCTATTATTATTACCAAAATCAGCAGAAGCCGTTACCGCACCATCCTTCATTCCTTACACCAGATAAAGGACGAAATTAACCAGCTGTTGGAAGTTATTGAACATTTGACGTATTTTCAATCTCCCAAAAATGTCATTACCAAAGTACCCGACTCCATAATTACTACAGTGTATGATATAAAAGGCTTACGTGACCTTATGGCGTCCATACAAAATGCCGTACAGCACAAGGTTGAAGCTGTTATGGACCATGCCTATGTTGATGGCTTGACGTTTCTCAACAATCAAGCGGCCTATATCAAGGCCATACACGAAGTAGACAAAAAAATTACCGACGGAACACCCCTTATTATTGCGGTATTTGATATTTGTGGCCTTAAGAAAATCAATGACAGCTGTGGATATGAAACAGGCAATATGGCAATTTTAGACGCTGCGAATTTATTGAAGTCCGTATTCAGGCCTGAAAATATCTACAGATATACGAGCGGTGCATTTGCTGGTATTTTCCACAACATTCCAGAAGATGCCGTACAATCACAATTTGCTGCATTGGAAGAAAAAATAGATCTCCTAAATAGAACTCCCAATCTTTATAAGGTTCCTCTCACCATAGCAAAAGGATATGCCGTATACACTGCAGGCACAGATGCTGATAGCAATGCCACATGCAAACGTGCAGAGCAAGCCATGTATAACGATAAAGCCAGGTATCATACGCAATCTGCGGCCATGTATAACGATAAAGCCAGGTATCATACGCAATCTGCGGCCACACACGACTGTTGAGCATAAATGGCTGTCACCGCCCCCAGTGCCTGCACATATGCCGCTCGCTGGTTTTGGTTCAGCGTAGACAATGCATATTGGTAATTGTCATATTCCATCATATCGGTATCATTGAGAAAACGGTAGTAGATGGTGCTCCGGCCCTCTGCAGCAGCGATGACGTTCAGGTTTGGCCAGCCGTCCTCCCGCAAAAAGTGCTCTTTTTTGCACAGACATACAGCAAGGCCTCCTTGCACTACGGCAGGAGGCCTTGTTATGGGCTGTTCAGACAACGATTGGCAATGGTTTCACAGCGTTTATGCGTAGCCCTCCGCAACCAGCGCCACAGAAACTGCGTCTTCATCATCCGGAGCAAAATCGAGATTTTCGTGCACGCCGTACAGCATATAATGCTGCACAGGATTGAGCCCCGCCTGCTGAAAAGCCGCAATCATGCTCTCCATGGTCCAGTTTCCCGCAGGGTCGTCCCTCTGCAGCGCATCCAGTTTGGCCTTGAAATATGCGCTGGTGGAAAAGCTGTCGCAGGGGTCCACACCTTCGCTCATGCCGTACTGCCCGTAGTGATCCCATGTGGACAGATTTGCGTTCTCAAAGGCCTGCTGGACGGATTCCAGCGTCCAGCTTTCACCCGGCAGATCCCGCTGCAGCTGCGTCAGTTTGCTCTGGAAATAGTCATCGCTGTCGAAATACTTGTTGGGGCTGACATTTTCCCGGTTTCCAAAGTCCAGAAAATGCCGGTAGCAGCCTTCATCGCCACTGTATCCGGCATCGTCGAAGGCTTTACGCACGCTTTGCGCATCCCAGCCGTCACCGAGCTGCTCCAGCTTGTTCTCCATATACAGGTCGGCGTCGAACCAGGCGGGAACTGCGTCAGCGTCCGCATCGTCACCCGAGCCTGAACCGTCGCTCTCGGTGGTTCCGTCCAAAGCGACATCATCAACGTACAGCGTATACCCGTTGGTGATCACATTGGCCGCCGTGCCACTGAAGGATGCTATATGCGTATCCCCGTCAAGATACCATTTGCTCGTATCGTCAAGCGTAACATTGACCGTGCCGATCTCTGTGGAAACCGTTGTGCCCTGCGCATTGGTAATTGCACCGCTGATATTTCCCCTGAATGTCGAGGCATCGGCAATGTTGAGTGTCAGGGTCGCGTCGTCGCCCACCAGGATGGTTCCGTCAAGATCCTGTCCGCTCAGGTTCAGCGTTGCCTGGTTGTTCGCGCCACTCCAGCCATCGTCGCACACCGACAGCACAACACCGGCACCGCTGTCTTCGATTGTGACGCCGTCCAGATTGATAACCGCGTTGGTATTGGTAACATGAAAGACATGCCCAGACTTATTGATGAGCGTGCCGCCCGTC
>JAFTDG010000092.1 GCA_017454325.1 Desulfovibrio sp.
ACACACACACACACACACTTTTCTATCCTGATTGAGTTCTTTTTGGGAACTCCTGCGCGTATGCCCATCAGGCGGAATGCTTGAGGGGCTTTTTTTGCGTTGTACGCCATCATCAATATTTTTGGAGGAACCCGCTCATGGCAGCATTTCTTGACGAAGCTTACTATCTCAAATCCAAACTTGCCCAGCTTCAGGCCGAAGACCCTGTTACCTACGGCGCATGGAATACCAATCAGGTCAAACAGGCCATTGAAGACGCCGGCATGACAGTGCAGCAGCACTACGAGCAATACAGCATGACCGAGGGCACAAGCCCTAACGCGTATTTCAATACCATCGAGTATCTGGAAGCCAAGGCGGCGCAGTTGAACAGCCATGCAGAAGGTGGCAAAACCAACTGGGACGCCGCTTCCGTAGCCAAAGCCTTCCAGGACGCCGGCCTTACCCCTGAGCAGCACTACCTGCAGTACGGCTGCAAAGAGACGGATGCCAACGGCTACCTGATTAACCCGTCCAATGCATTCGACGCCAATGCCTATGTGCAGGCCAAGCTGGCGCAGCTGGTTGCTTCCGGCGACCCGCAGTATACAGAATGGACAGCAGCCGACGTAGTCAACGCCATTGCCGAAGCCGGCATGACGCCCGTGGATCATTACGAGGATTACGGCAAGCAGGAAGGCGCAGCCTCAGGCATCAGCATGGTGCAGACCGTGCCGGTGACACAGCGCGTGAGCAATGACGACCTGCGTGCCGCCACCGGTGAGAACGTGCCATCCAACTATAACAAGCCCGTGGATGCGCCTTCTGAGGTAACTGCCGCCACGGCAACAGCAGTGGACAAGCCCTGTGACATGGCAACGTCCACTAAACCCGCCGAGCCCGTGGCCGTGCCCGGTGACAGCGATTATATAGCCGTGCCCGGCGGTGGCATTACTGATACCAATGCCAATCCCGTGGTGCTGGTGACGGCCACCGTTACGGACGATACGGGCAAGGTGCTCAACTCAGAGACCCAGTACGGTGTGGCCAGTACCAGCACGGAGAACGGGGTTACCACCAAGACAGTGCAGCCTGTCAACAGCGACGGCACGGTGAATGCGACTGCTGCGCCTATCCAGACCGTGGAAACCAATAGCAGCACTGGTACCATAACTACGACCACCAACCTGACGGACAGCGAGGGCAATACCCTTTCCGTGACAGAGAACGTCACCCCCACGGCAAATGGCGGTACACAAACGACCACCAGTGCTACACTAACAGACGAAAATAACAAACAGATTGCCAAAACTGAAACCACTACTACTGCCAATGCTGCTGGTGAGCAGACTGGTTCCACCTCTACCTATACGGATGCCAATAACCAGACCCACACCACTGAGTCGGGTGACGTACCCTCACCAACGCCTACGCCTACGCCAACACCGGACAGCAGCACCCCTACCACAAGCAGTTTTACCCTGAGTGCTCTTACCGACGCTGCCGTGGGTGAAGATGGTAAGGCAGCACTTAACGGTACTGCCAGTGCGGATACTATCACGCTGGACAGCCTGCCCAGTGGCGAAAAATGGACTGCAGCAACCGCACTGACTGTGGATGCCAAGGCCGGTAATGACACAATTGCTGTTGCCAATTCACTGGTAGCAAGTGAAGATGCCTACTGGCAGGCCCTGGCTGTCCACTATAATGTAATAGCTCAGAATGGCGGGGCGTATTGGACAAAGGATAAGGCCAAGGTTGCCTCTACCGACGCTGGCCTGACTCCCCCACAGGGTGGCCTTACAGCTGTCAATGTCGACGGTGGTGCCGGTACCGATACTCTCAACATTACTGGGGATCTTGATCTCAGCAAATGGACGCTTGCGAACGTGGAAAACGTGAACTTTGGCACACATTTCGTATCCATGTCTGCTGCAGAGTTCAATAAAATTGCCACTGCAGGGCATACACTCACGGGGCATGAGACCGGAGAACTTTCGCTTGTGGGTGATGACACAACAACTAACGTTGTCATAAATAAAGCTACCTTGAAGGGTGGGGCAGTTGATAATTCTGACAGCAACAGATGGGACACCCTCTCTATGGATAATAAGATTACAAGCGTCTCCCTCACAGCAGATGACGATGTGAATATCATGGGACTGAAGGGCGATGCCCTAACTGCAGTGAATTTGGAAATGACCAAGGTGGGTGTGCCGGGTCAGGAATACTCAGAACTGACAGTGAAAAGCATTGACGGCGCGTCATCAGGAGCAGCGGTCAACGTCAAGGGGACCGGCACCATCACGCTGGGTGCGCTCACAGATGTTAAAACAATCAATGGGGATGACGCAGCAAACCGTGTGGAAATCAACGGCGACGCCGGGTACGATGCAGTGACCATAGATCTGGGGGCCGGTACTGATACCTTTGTTGTAGGCAAAAAAATGACTGGCACGGTCGCCTACAAAATGGCCGCAGCGTCTACTTCTGCCGATACGCTTACCTTGCTCCCGGGTGAGTACGATGACGATTCAGGTACCTTTGATGCCGCCACTGCCTGCACGGGCAATGTGCTGCCGCATGTGAAGCTGGATGTGAGTGCCTTCCTGGGAAGCAATATTTCGAGTACGGCCTCTACAAATGGTTTTTCGGCGAACGCGCTCACCGTGGTTTCTTCCAGTGACAAGGCCGGAACGAGCATCGATGCTGTTGTAGCGAACCTCTTTAACAATGGGGGAGCACTTCACAATGCGTCGTTGGCTAACGGGAGGGCCATACTGGCCGTGAAGTGCGCTGCGGGCGAAGGCGGTACGCATGGCGAAGACAACCCTGCCAGTGTGTATATTTTTGGCGTGACGGGTGATGAAAATTTTGCTGCTAACGCCGCATCCCATGTGCAGCTGCTCGGCACCGTGGAATGGACAACCGAGATTGGTGTAGATAATTTCGTAACAGCGTAGTCACGGTTACGCAAACCATAAAAAATGCCCCCGGATTTCTATCCGCCGGGGCATTTTTTGTGTGCCGAATAGAGACCGAAGTAACGATGTGAAAGAGAATATTGCAAATCAGGGTAGTAACAGGTATATTGCAAACATACACAAGAGGTATATCCCGTGTCTGCAGTGCGATCCTTTGATTCTCTGGGCTATTATGAGCGTCTGACAAAAGCCGGTGTGCCGGAAGCACAGGCCCGCGTTCAAGTGGAGGTAATGCAGGGCATCGTTCATAATTATGATGAGGCCAGCCACAGGGAATTTCCCTCCAAGGGTGATTTGGCAGAAACGCGAACAACCCTGCAGCAGGAGATCGTTGCAGTTCGCGTGGAACTGAAACAGGAGATTGCAGATGTTCGCACGGAATTGCAGCAGGAGATCGTTGCAGTTCGCGTGGAACTGAAACAGGAGATTGCAGATGTTCGCACGGAATTGCAACAGGAGATCGCTGCAGTTCGCACGGAACTAAAGCAGGAGATCGCTGCAGTTCGCACGGAACTGCAGCAGGAGATCGCCGAGACCAAGCACGAAATATTGAAGTGGGTCGTTGGTGCCGCCCTGGCGCAAACTGCTGTTATCGTCGCTATTATCGGCGTGTGCGCAGCCTTCTTCCTACAAATGCATTAGCTCACGAAATCCACGCATTTTGTTCACATTTTGTCTTTGATCGCTTCTTGTAGTCTGTATTCTGCCCCTCAGACGTCTTGGTTTGGGGGGCTTTTTGCGTTGTACGTGTAACAGCACTTGTACAACTGAAACCTGTCAACCTGCCAACCAGCCTGCTAAGAGCCTCTCAGTAGTCTGCCACCGGCAGAGGCCCTGTCTGAAGGCCATGCTACGCTTCGCACAAAAGGAGCGTATTCATGGCGCACAACCACCATTCCCCTTCCTCTGCAATCAAGGTCGTCACCGGCAGCGAGGCAGCCTGCCTGATTCCTCAGGTATGGCCCATGCTGGACGCCAAGCGGCGGGACATGCTGCTGTGGGACGTGGAACCACAACTCAAGGCGCGGTTTTTCCAGAAGTATCTGGCAGCGGCTGACGTGGCCTGCATTGCCTGGAGCGACGGGCAGGTTGTTGGGTTGGCCTGGGTGTTCGGTATGGGGCGTCATACCCGCTGTGGCGTTATCCACATGACATTCTGGGGCGAGGCAGAAGAGGCCCGTGTGCTGGGCAGAGCGTTCCTGCAGCGTCTTGCCCGCGACGGCTGGCAGAGCGTGCTGGCCATGCTGCCGGTGCCCTTTCGGCACATGCGTCGCTATGTGGCGGACATTGGCATGACCTGCATGGGACGTCTGCCCGGTGCGTGCGTGCTGGCCGGGCACAACAACCGCGTGTGCGCCGGCGAGTTCTGGAAGTGGGAGGCACAGGCATGGCCATGATAGTAGACGATGCCATTTGGCTGGACGAGCGCGGGGCAGATGCTGCGCGTAACAACCGCCTGGAACGCGAGCAGGCCGACGCTGATCTGGCCTGCGTAGCTGGCACGCCCGAAGGCTTCCGGTTTTTGCTGTGGCTGCTCTCGCGCTGGCATGCGGAAGGGCTGGTGTCGGCAGATGAAGAAGCCATTGCCCTGCGCAACGAAGCTGAAGACTTGCTGGCCCATGTGGCCAGAGTACACCCCAAGGCGTGCCTGCAACTGATCGCGGCGCTGCGGGACATACCGCAATAGGAGGCTACATGGCTGAGGAACACACTGCTCCGGCTACGGAAACCGCAGAACAAGGATTGCATGATGCTGCTACGGGAACTTCCCTTCAAACTGCTCCGGCTGTTGCTGGCAATGACGCCACGCCGCCCGCCAAACCTGTGGGGGATACCACGAAGGAAACAGCCAAGGATACTGCCGCGCCGCAGCAGAATATCAGTTCTGCAGATACAGCATAA
>JAFTDG010000093.1 GCA_017454325.1 Desulfovibrio sp.
GCGAGCACCCGTTTACGGGCGGCGGCGATGATGCGGTGGCGCTCCTGCGGATGGGCGAGGAAGTGGCGGGCAAGTTCCGGAGCTTCATCCGGGGTGTGGTAACATGCCATTTCTTCCGGATCGAAGAGATTTGCCATCTGGTCTCGCCAGTCAGTGAGCACAAAGCCTCCTGCTGCGGGCACGTCGAATACCCGTTGGTTGACGGCACCCTTCATTTGTTTGCTTGTACAGTTGAAATTGATAGCCGGACAGGCATAGAAGCGCGGCAGTTCAGAATAGTAGTTGATGGCGTCCAGGTAGCGCGGCTGCACGGGTTCGTGACGAAATTCCACTTTCCAGCCGGCATCTCCCACAATCAGGGGGCGCAGGGGCAGCAGGCGTCGTACGCAACCGTTGCGGTACACGCGGGTTGCCTGCCAGGTAATGGCGGTTTCAAAAGCCAGCCTGGCTTCATTGTCGGGTAAGGAGGCATAGTGCTGGTACACATCGGGCAAGGATGTGCGCAAAAAATCAGCAACGGAGCGTTCGTCACTCTCCATGAAGGCTTGGGCCGCAGGCTTGAGGGCCTTTAGCAGCGGGCGTGGAAAGTGCCCGCTCTTCATCCTGCCGCCAACTTTGTAGAGCATGGAGTTGCCAACAAAGGCAATATCCGCTTTCCAGGCTGAAGGTGCAGCAGCCGTGTTCTGGGGACTAAAACGGTCCGGATCTGTACCCAGAGGCAGGTAGAAAACATGCTCGAAACCGAATTTTTGCAATGTCGGTATGTTATCCATGTCCCAGGTGAAAAGAGCCGTCCAGGGGCTGACGCATTTGGTATAGAGATGGATGATCAGATGCGGATTGTCCACAAACCACGAGGCCAGGGGCAGTTCCAGGCGCGCCAGCAGATCCATGAGTACGCCTTCTACGTCTACCCCCATGTGGTTGAGGGTGATGCAGCAATCGGGCTTGAAGGTGAGCACTTCTTCCAGAAGCCGACGCACAAAATCTGCACAGCCCATGGCACCGTCGCCGATGAGTACCAGTTTGTGAGGGATATTCAGCTTGCGGCATGCCCCTTCCACCTCGCCCATGAGGAAGTATTTGCTCGTCAGCAGCAGTACACGGGGGCGTTCATCAGTAAAACGTGGCCCTGCGGCGCGGCCCCAGAAGTCAAAACGGGCACTGGCCTGCAGACCTTTTTGCAATCCACCGTAATAGGCTCGGTCAAGACGCAGGTAAAAGGGCAGAGCCAGCGGCAGCAGGGGCAGACCGCCATGCTCCATTTGCCAATGTGTCAAACGGGAAAGGGCTGTGGCGCTGTCTGTCTCTGAGACCAGAAAAATTCGTTTTCGTTGAACCGGGGTAAGACGTGCCAGCGTGCCCGTACAGGACTGGAGATCTGGTTCTTTTTCAACAACCGCCACAGGGCCAGTGATGGTTTGCAGAAGCAGGTGCAGGGCATGCCCCAGACCACAACCCAGCAACACGGGCAGGCAGGGATGTGCTAGAGCGTCGGACTGTGCTGTGATGACAGCGGTCTCCCGCTCTGGACCACCGGGCCTGAGCATATGGAATTGCCGTCCATTACAGTGGGCGAGTACATCTTTCGGGGCTGTAGGAGCATCCCCCTCGAGCTTGGGAGGAAAAATTGGCGTGAATGTCGGCCCAGCGCTCTGGCTCATGACAACGCGCCCGTTTGCATTTTTGCTTCCCAGGGTTCTGCTATGATGTCGTCCCCTTCCAGGCGGAAGGCTACACAGGTCATCTGCTCTTCAACTGTGGTGAAGGCCCGACCTATGGCAACTTCTACACCGGGAAAAATAGTTCCTGGGCAGATGAGGCGGCAGTGGTACAGTGTTTTTTCGTCAAGGTAGAGAGTGCTCCACAATTCTTCGCGACGATGGATGAGGTTCTGACGCTGCTCCCGCAAGGAGTGTAGCTTGCGGCTTGCATCGTTGGTGTCTGGTGGCAGATGCCCCGCAATAGCGGTCAGGTGGGTGATGGTTTGTGATTGTTCGGCTATGATCTGGTCGATCTTTTCCAGTTGGCGGATGTGATGGGGGGCATAGCCCAGGTATATGCGCGTGGAAATATCTGCCCTATTGCCAATCTGTTCACCTACGTAGACACTGCCATAGGCATTGACCACGCCACCGTAAAGCTTTTCGTGCACCACAAGGTTGCTGCCGGCATAGACAGTGCTGTACAGACAGTTTTTCTTGACGGCCATGTTACCACGGGCACGGGCTTCCATCCGTTCCAGAAACAGCGTCATCAGCTTGCCGCCGGCGTCAATTTTGCTGTGTCCTCCGGCTCCGCCACGGGCACCGCCGTCGATCATCATATCACGGCGGGAGCGGGCCACGCCGCCCTCCAGCATACCCAGAATGCGAACGTTATTACCCTGAACGGAAAAGCCTGCGCGCACCGAACCGTGAATGGCCATGTTGCCCACAAAGAAGATGTTGCCGGTTTCGAAGCTTACATCCTTGCGCACGTTGAGCAGACTTTTGACTGTGATAGCGCCGTTGAGGTAAAAGACATAACCATTGACAGAAGAGAGGAGGAAATTGGGAAAGGCCGGGGCAATATGGGTATTGGGCCCCTTGGGAAATTCTGGTTTGTTAAGAATGAATCGGGCGTCACGTACACCTGTGACCTGATCCAGTGGCACAATCTCTGCCAGCACCTGGCCGCAAATGGCATTTTGCACATATCCCAAGCTGTAGACGTCGGATGACTCGCCTTCTCCACCGGGCTTCAGGTTGAGATAGTCAAAATCGGGATTGAAGTAATGCCGTAAATAATACTGCAAAATGTACCCATTCCTTGGAGGAACTCTTACTTGAAGATGGTTTTAGGCTATCAGTCGGCAGTATCTGGTATATAGCCTTTCAGTTCATCTTCACTGTCAAAAGTGGCAAAAAAACCTTCAATTTCCACTTTGCGAAGCAGGTCACAGACATGGGGCGCAGGCTTCAGCAGCACCAGGCGGCGGCGCATACTGCACCCTTTGGTATTGACGCTTACCAGTACGCCAAGGCCCGACGTGTCTACTTTGCCTACAGCACTGAGATCTAGCACAACTTGACGGATATTGGGGGCAAAAAGGTAGCCTTCCAGTTCTTTGGTGAGTTGGGCTACATCTGGCAGACACATGTCACCCTTGTAGCGGAGCACCGTGACGTTGGGATGTGATTCTGCCTGCAGTTTAAACACAAGCGTTATTCCTCCACTGGAAAAATCATGTATGTGCAAAAAGTTCGGCTGAGTCCAGCCACAGGGTAACCGGCCCCCAGTTGCACAAGGCTACATCCATATCCGCTCCGAATACACCACAGGATACGCTGACCCTGCAGTGCTCGTCAACCAAGCGCACAAAGTCGGTAAACATGGTCGCAGCCCAGGCAGGATTGCCGGCGGCAGTAAATGATGGGCGACGTCCCTTGCGGCAGTCGGCATACAGGGTAAACTGTGGCACCAGCAAAATGCTGCCCCCATATTCCTGAACAGAGGTGTGGAACTTGTGCTCCAGCGCGCCTTTGCCGGGAAAAATACGCACGTCTGCCAGTTTGTGAGCCATGGCGGTAAAGGCCCGCGTTTCGGCAAAATGCGGACCGTCCTCCTCACCAAATGCGACCAGGGCAAGGATGCCCACACCAATAGATGCAACAACAGCTGCATCAATACTGATTGAGGCATGCCGCACCCGCTGTACGAGAATACGCATCAGGCATCGTCCTCAGGCATTGGAGCTTGTTCCTCTTTCTGATGCTTGGATTTGCGTTCAAGGCGCTTGCGTTCCTCTTCTTCACGTAGCGCTCTGCGCAGCACCTTGCCCACTATGGTCTTGGGCAGTTCCCCACGAAACTCCACCAGACGCGGCACCTTGTAGTTGGCCAGTTTCTGACGGCACCAGGCAATAACCTCTGCTTTGGTCATTTCCTCACCAGGACGCAGAACCACATATGCCTTGAGCGTTTCACCCCTTAGGTCATCTGCAGTGCCCACGCTGACGGCTTCCAATATCTTTGGGTGTTCCAGAAGCACTTCGTCGACTTCGCGGGGGTAGACGTTGTAGCCCCCCACTATAACCATATCTTTCTTGCGGTCCACAATATAAAAGTAGCCATCCTCATCCATGGTGGCCAGGTCTCCTGTATAGAGCCAGCCGTTGCGCAGGGCACTTGCTGTTTCGTCTGGTCGGCGCCAGTAGCCGGTCATTACCTGTGGCCCGCGTACGATGAGTTCGCCCATCTTACCCGCAGGCAGGGGCAGGGTGCCACTCTCCATGTCCACAATTCGCGCGTCCGTGCCGGGTACGGGCATGCCAATGGAGTTGTGGCGCTGTCCTTCCTGGCCCAGGGGATTGCAGTGGGTGATGGGCGAAGCCTCGGTAAGGCCATAGCCCTCAAGAATGGATGCACCCGTGGCTTCATGGAAACGCCGAAAAGTTTCGCGTGGCAGGGGGGCAGAACCAGAAACACAGATTTTAATGCAGCGCAGATCATAATCTGCCAGGTTTTTTTGCTGCAGAAGCGACGTATAGACAGAAGGTGCTCCGGGAAAGACTGAGGGACGGTGTTTTGCAATGATACGCAGTACGTCTTGAGGCACATAGCGTGGCAGGGGCAGCACTGTTGCCGCTATGGCCACGGGAATGACAAGCCCTGTGGTCAGACCATAGACATGGAAAAAAGGCAGTAAAGATAAAAAAACATGTTTTTCTTCAATGGTGGCATGGATGATGTTGAGTACCTGGCGGCAGTTGGTGCCAAGATTGGCGTGCGTCAGGGTGACGCCCTTGGGCAAGCCGGTGGTGCCGCCCGTGTATTGCAACATGATGGGGGTGCGTCTGGGATTGTCCACAGGGGCAGAAAAGCGATCAGCCCTGCTGAAGAAATGTCTCCAGGCAAAGATATGTTCATTGTCATAGGGAATTGCCATTGGTACGCCATGACGTTCCTTCAGACGGAATATCCAGTTGAGCGGGAAGGACAGGGCATCGGCGACACTGGTAATGATGAAATTCCGTAGCGGCAGGCGTCCTCGCAGGGCGGCAATGCGCGGCCAAAGGCGGTCGAGTAAAATGATGTGTTCTGCGCCGGAATCGCCGATATTGGCCGTGAGCTCCTTTTCCATGTACAGAGGGTTAATCATGACAACAACGGCGCCTGCCTTGATGATGCCCCAGAAAGCCACTACCGTTTGCGGCAGATTGGGCATCATCAGCGCCACACGCTGTCCCGGCTTGACGCCTATGCGCGCAAGTGCTCCGGCAAAACGCTCGGCCCGCTCGAGCAGATCCGCATAGGTGATACGTGTGTTTTGAAAGATAATGGCGGGTCGGTGGGGGCAGATTTCCGCTGCTTCGTCCAACAGGGCGTAGAGTGGCTTGTTCCAGATTTCAGTGACACGCGGAACAAAGGCGTCATAGTGGGCAAACCAGGGGCGGTCGCAGTCAGTATTCATGGTGTTCCCTGTGTACATGGGGTTCCGGCATTCCTGGACGGTAAGGGGTAATGCTTGCTGTAACAAGGGCATAGGCTTTAATGCCTTCTGCACGGCCAGTAAAACCGAGGCGTTCTTCAGTGGTTGCCTTGAGGTTCACGTTATGGGGCGGAAGCGCAAGCAGTCGGGCCACATTTTTTTTGATTTCGTCGCGATATGGGGCCAGGCGGGGCATCTGGGCTACCACGGTCAAATCTACATGCATGAGAGCAATCCCAGACTCACGGGCCATTTCCAATACTTGAGTGAGCAGTACTGCAGAAGAAATGCCGTCAAAGCGGGGATCGTTATCGGGAAAATGTTTGCCGATGTCGTCCAGACAGGCACAGCCAAGAATGGCGTCTGTCAGGGCATGCAGCAGCACATCCCCGTCAGAGTGGGCCAGCACCTCAGGGGCATTGGGGATGGGCACTCCACCAAGTTTGAGGGGGCGCCCATTGCCATAGCGATGCACATCGTAGCCCATGCCCGTGCGCACCTGTTGCATGGGCTGCGGCTCTCGCAGCCGTTCAAGATCCTCGGGTTGTGTAATCTTCACGTTACTGACCTCCCCGGAGATAACGCGCACGTCATGACCCAGAGCCTCAAGCAGCGCGGCGTCGTCAGTTACGGTGAGATTGGTTGCAACAGCATGAGCGTGGGCCGCAGCAAGCGCATCCAGCGCAAAACCTTGCGGGGTTTGCACGGCCACAAGGTCTGCGCGCGGCAGCGTGCTTACAACACGACCGTTAGCAACTGTCTTGATGGTGTCAGTTACTGGAATGGCTGGGATGACGGCTGTTGCACCGTCTGCCAGACAGTCACAGACCTTGCGTATAAGACCAGGGGTTACAAAAGGACGCGCTGCATCATGCACAAGCACATGCGTGACATTGGCTGGCAGAGCTGCCAAGCCCATGCGTACAGAATCTTGCCTGAGCTTGCCTCCAGCAGTGACCAGCCACGGCAGCCCTAAATCGTCGCGTCGTTGCGTATCAGCCAGAATATCTCGGGCTTTTTGTAACTCTTTGGGTGGAAAAACAAAAACTATGCCGGCAACAGAGGAACTTTGGCTTATGGCGCGGGCTGAATGCCAAAAAAGTGGCAGCCCTCGCCAGAGCAGAAATTGTTTTGCCGTGCCCTTCACTACGGAGGCAAGCCGGCTGCCCAGCCCGGCGGCAAGAAGAAGAGCCCAGGGCCTGCGTGTGATTGGATATGTGCTGGGTTGTGCAACCGTGCCGAAATTATCAATCATCTGTATCTACATAGAGTCGATGCATCAATCAGAAAAACAAAAATGTCCTGATGCAGGTGGGAGTCGGACGATAAGCCGGGTTCTGTCGTGCGCTTGCCCGCACGTAGCCGTCATTCCTCTAGGGGTGCAGTTGCCCGCACCCTCAAGCAACCTACCCGGAAGGCATTGACCGGGCAGGCCACCTTCCCTATTTGGTCTTGCTCCCAACGGGGTATGCCGAGCATGCCGCGTTACCACGGCATCTGGTGGGCTCTTACTCCACCGTTTCACCCTTACCACGCCCAGAGACGTGGCGGTTTGCTTTCTGTGGCGCTTTCCGAGGGTCGCCCCTCCTGGGTATTACCCAGCGTTGTGCCCTGTGGAGCCCGGACTTTCCTCCCCGAACCAAAGGTTCGCGGCGACGGCCTGTCCGGCTCCCATCTGTATTTCCGCGCTGGAGTGCGGTCATCCTCTGCAGTTTTAGTCTTTGTCCTCTTGTTTCTCTGCCGTGTTTGACATGTCCTGCTCTGCGCCTGGTATTTTGGCATCTTCCTCGGTGGCAAAATGTTCGCACCAGAAAATTAGGCGTTGACAGTTGGGGCAGCTTAAAATCTGCTGGCCGCGCTGCAGTTCGATAAAGGACTGCGGCGGAACGGCAATATGGCAGCCTGAACAGATGCCATCCTTAACTGCCACAATAACCGGGTGCTCCAGCCGTTTGCGGATGAACTCATAGCGCGTGAATACCGGCTGTGGAATGGTTTTGCTGACCATAGCCCGCTTGCTATTCAACTCGTCAAGAGCGGCATTGCCTTTTTGCATTTTTTCTTCAAGGCTGTTGCGCTTTTCTTCAACTTCAGCCTTGAGAGCGTCATAGGTGACATTGATGTTCTCAAGTGCATCATTTTGGTACTGCAGTTCTTCAAGCAGGGTTGCCTTTTCTTCTTCGCGAGAATGATTAACCCGTTCCATGCTGTCCATTTCACGCATCATGGCATGGTATTCTCGCTGATTGCCTACCTGCATGAGCTTGTTTTTGCTTTTTTTGATGCGTGCCGAGTCATCATCTATTTCATGAGCAAGGCGTTTCTGCTGCTCCTGCAAATGAGAGAGCTTTTCAAGAATATAGTTGCGCTGCGTTTCTGTAGTGGCAAAGCGTTTTTCAAGATCGCTCAGCTCGTTTGGTGCACGATCTAGTTTTTGTTTGACAGCGTGGATGGCATCATCGACTTTTTGCAACTCCACAAGCTGTCTGATTTGTTCAAAATATACGGCATCACTCATGCGGAGATCCTCCTGAACACGATATCAAGTGCTCAAAGACGTGTTAAAACGCCATGTAACGAAAGGGGGAAACAGAAGAAACAAAGAAGACATCCACCCCCTCTAGCCGTTGTTGCAACAATAAACTCATGCGACGCATCATTTCTTCTTCAAGACTGTGGTGACCTACGTCTAGAATACATAGGCATGTGTCTAAGGCTGTGTGGTATTTGACATCCCCTGTGATAAAAATATCTGCCCTGCTGGCGTAGGCTTCCTGCAGAAGGGAGGAGCCGGAACCAGTGCAATAGGCTACACGGTGTACGCTCTGTGGTTCTGGGCCGCAAAGGGTGGCGTTGGTAAGTGGAGCATGCCGCGCTATCGTGGTCATAATACTGTCAATGGTCATAGGGTGAGGGAGATCACCAGCAATGCCAAAACCCAGGGGCAGACTGCCTTCAGATACCGTTCCTGAAGGCTCCAGAACGCAGCGATTGGCAAGATCCAGCTCATCAGCCAACCAGCCTGCAGGGCCGCATGGGTTGACATCCAGCGATGTGTGCGCTGCATATAGGGGAACATCAGCACAAAACAGAAGACGTAAACATTCGTGATATGCATCAAGACGCTTGGGAAGTTCGGGTTTAAGCGTCAAGGGATGATGGCTTAATATACACTGGGCTCCCGCTTCCAGCGCCTTACCGATGGAGGTCGGCGTCGGATCAAGGCAAACGGCAAGTTTTGAGGCACTACGCCTCTGCGCGGCAACCTGAAGGCCGGAAGCATCCCAGGATGCGGCGGCAGCCAGGGGTGCGATAATATCTATTGCTGCAAAAAGATCAGTGAGCTGCATATGTATTTCACCTTAATGCATCACGCAAATAACGCACTGCATTGACGAAAAGCAGAGTACCCGGAGGGTCAAGCTCTCCACGAGTCCAGCCCGGATGGTTGGTGACGTGATGAAAGGCTTCGGGGTGGGGCATGAGGCCGAGCACATGGCCTGTGGGGTCTGTAAGCCCGGCAATGGCGAGGTTGGAGCCGTTGGGGTTGAGCGGGTATTCCTGTGTAGGCTGCCCAGTGGCAGGGTCGGCGTATTGCAGGGCAATAAGGTTCTGTTCTTCAAGAAGCTGCAGACATGCGGCATCGCGAGCGATGAGCTTGCCTTCACCGTGACGTACCGGCATGGTCAGTAGAGGCATGTTTTTGGTGAAAACACAGGGGCTTGCTGGATTGGGCAAGAGGTGTACCCAGCGGTCTTCAAATCGGGCTGAATCATTATGTCCCAGTGAAACCTGGCGCTCAAAGTACTTGCCCTCAAGCGCGGGAAGTACACCCAGTTTGACCAGAAGCTGAAATCCGTTGCAGATGCCGAGAATCAATTTGCCTGCCTGAAGGAATTCTCGCAGGCTGTGCAGCAGCGGTTTGCCTGTGGCATCCTTGAGATAGCGCCAGCGCATGGCTCCAGCCTGCGCTGCGCCCAGGTCGTCCCCATCCAGAAAGCCGCCGGGGAAGATAAGAAAGTGATAGTCAGCAAGATGTACTTTGGCCGCCACGAGGTCGGAAAAATGGACAACATCGGCCCTGTCGGCTCCGGCCAGCCGCGCTGTGTGGGCTGTTTCCATATGCGAATTTGTACCGTAACCGGTAATAACCAATGCATTTACCGTGCCCATGCGGAAAAAGCCTCCTTGCCTTGCGGCTCTGTCTTGCGCGGGGGACAAAGCGACGCCTTATGCTGTACAGCTAACCACCTCAGACAAAAAGCGAATTTTTATTGTACGTGGCATGATTTACTTAGTCAATGCTAGCCAAGGAGTGTAACTTGAACTATATACATCGGTTGGAACCGAAGTGCATCAATAAAGTCCCCCGGAGCGTGCGCCATGTCGTGTATTGCTGACGGTTGTGATGCTCTTTGCTTTTATCCAATTCTTTTGAATAGTTGTGTAAGGTAAGACCATGAAAACAAAATATATCTTTGTGACAGGCGGCGTTTTGTCGTCATTGGGCAAGGGACTGGCAGCGGCTTCATTGGGGGCTCTTTTGCAGACGCGCGGTCTATCGGTGACTATCCAGAAGCTGGACCCCTATATCAATGTGGATCCAGGTACCATGAATCCTTTTCAGCATGGTGAGGTCTTTGTTACTGATGATGGGGCTGAGACGGATCTTGATCTGGGGCATTATGAGCGTTTTCTTAACGTGCCCATGTCACACAAGAACAACACAACTTCCGGTGCCATTTACAATCACGTTATTGCCAAGGAAAGACACGGTGACTATCTAGGTGGCACGGTGCAGGTTATTCCGCATATCACAGACGAAATTAAGAGTGTGGTGCTTTCCCTGGCCGAAGGTGAGAACGCTCCTGATGTGGCCATTATTGAAATCGGTGGCACAGTAGGTGATATTGAAGGCCTGCCCTTTCTGGAGGCTATTCGCCAGCTGCGTTCCGAACTTGGGCGGGACAACTGCCTGAACATCCACTTGACACTGGTGCCCTATCTACGTAGCGCGGGCGAGCACAAGACCAAGCCCACACAACACAGCGTCAAGCAGCTGCTTTCCATAGGAATTCAGCCGGACATCATCCTTTGTCGTTGTGAACAGAGTATCCCGGAAGATTTGCGCCGCAAGATAGCCCTGTTCTGCAATGTGGACCATGATGCTGTGTTCACGTCAGTGGATGTAGGCAATATCTATGAGCTGCCACTCAAGTTTTATGAGGAAGGCTTCGACCAGAAAGTAGCCATCATGCTACGCCTGCCCGCCCGCAATGCTCATCTGGAAGCCTGGGAAAAACTTATAAGCGACTGCGCCAACCCGTGCGGCAAGCTGACTATCGCCATTGTGGGTAAATATGTGGATTTGAGGGAGGCTTACAAGAGCCTGCACGAAGCACTCAACCACGGTGGTGTGGCGAATCGCGTGGAAGTAGAACTGCGGTATGTCAATTCTGAGAGCGTGACGGATGACAACGCTGCCGAATGCTTTACAGGGTGTCACGGCATTTTGGTGCCCGGCGGTTTTGGGTACCGAGGGGTGGAAGGCAAGATAGCTGCTATACGCTACGCACGTGAACAACGTATTCCCTTCTTTGGCATCTGCCTCGGTATGCAGTGCGCCGTTATTGAATTTGCACGGCATGTGGCAGGACTGGAAGATGCCAATTCCGAAGAGTTTAGCCCTCTCTCTGAGCACAAGGTCATCTACCTAATGACTGAATGGTTTGACTTCCGTACCAAGAATGTGGAACGGCGTGACGCCGGTAGCGACAAGGGGGGCACCATGCGGCTTGGAGCCTATCCCTGTAAGGTGGCTTCGGGAACCAGAGCTTTCGAAGCTTATAAAAAAAATATGGTGGAGGAGCGCCATCGTCATCGCTATGAATTTAACAATGCCTTCAAGCCGCTTCTGGCAGAAAAGGGTATGATATTCAGTGGCACATCTCCGGATGATTCCCTGGTGGAAATCATTGAACTCAAGGATCATCCCTGGTTTTTAGGATGTCAGTTCCACCCTGAGTTCAAATCGCGTCCCATGGCACCACATCCATTGTTCCGTGAATTTATTGCGGCAGCCAAGAAACAGGCCATGGCATAAACTGTGTCAGAAGGCGCTTCTGCCTTTTTGTGTGAAGAAAAGCATCAAAGAACTTCAAACTATTGCATAATATTTGCAACCGTGGCACACTTTACTATATGTGGTATGGTGTATATGTCCGTACCGGGTATGCCAAAGGCTTCACAGGGTGCAAGAATTCGCAGCGTTGTGCAAAAATGGGCTTGTATGGAAACGCTGGCTACTGGAGTGGATGGTAGCGACACATGGCACTGGAACTGAGACAGCAGCTCAAGCTTTCGCAGCAGCTGGTGATGACCCCGCAATTGCAGCAGGCTATCAAGCTTTTGCAGCTTTCTCGCGTGGAGCTTTTGGAAACAGTGCAGCAGGAATTACTGGAAAATCCTTTTCTTGAAGAATCTTCATCGGCAGCTGAAGATACCCCTGCGTCTGATGACGTACGTGAATCTATCACTGAAGATGTCTATGACAGGGAAGTGGCTAAGGATGCAGACTGGGAAGACTATCTCGGTGAGTTCGCCAGTACGCCGCGTCTGGTACAGCCACGTGAGTACGAGGTCGCAGAGGATATCTCCCCTCTGGAGGCCCGCTATGCTGCTAAACCAACTCTTGAGGCGCACCTCATGTGGCAGCTGCGTTTGTCACAGCTTACGGATGCCCAAAAAGAGATTGGCGAAATCATTATTGGCAACCTGTCTTCCGGTGGATATTTACAAGCCAGTATAGAAGAGCTGGCCGAGATGGCGCATGTGTCTCCCGACGTCGTAAAACCGGTACTGGAGCGCGTGCAGCTGTTTGACCCGGTGGGAGTGGCCGCACGCGACGCACGCGAGTGTCTGCTTATTCAGATCAAAAATTTGCATTATGACAGGGATTCCATATTACTTGAGCTTGTCCAATCACATCTGGAAGACCTTGAGGCTAAACGTTACAAGCCCTTGTTGCGTAAATTCAAGATAGATATGGAGGAGCTGAGGGAATATCTTGACATCATCCAGAGTTTGGACCCGTTGCCTGGGGCAAGTTTTGGCGGTGGCGAACCGACGTATGTAAGCCCGGATGTTTTTGTTTATAAAATGGGTGATGAGTTCGTTATCCTTCTCAATGATGATGGCTTGCCTCAACTGCAGCTTTCCTCTTTGTGTCAGGAGAATTTGGGCGGTTCGGAAAAGGAAAAGGAATACTGCGCCGAAAAAATCCGTTCAGCGTCTTGGTTAATCAAGAGTCTATACCAGCGCCAACGTACCTTATATAAGGTTATGGAAAGTATCGTGCGGCATCAGCGTCCTTTTTTTGAGGAAGGTGTGACAAAACTTGCGCCGCTTATTCTCAAGGATATTGCTGACGACATCAACATGCACGAATCCACGGTGAGTCGTATTACTACCAACAAATATGTAGCAACGCCCCACGGTATCTTTGAATTGAAATTTTTCTTTAACAGTGCCTTGGCATTGGATGACGGCAGTCAGGTGGGGTCAGAAAGCGTCAAGGCGCTTATTAAAAAATTTATTGATGAAGAGGATGCCAAGGCTCCCTTAAGTGATGAGCGTATAGGAGAAATGCTTAAAGAGTGCCTTAAGGTAAATATCGCACGCCGCACCGTTGCTAAGTATCGCACTGCGCTGGGCATAGAATCGTCTTCCAAGCGCAGAGAGCATTTTTGATACATGCCTTACCCAGGAGGAAGTATGAACATTTCCTTTGCTTTCAAGAATTTTGAAGCCTCCGATCATCTGAAGAAGTATGCCCGTCGCCGCATGGAAAAGCTGGGCCGTTTTTTTGGCAAGTCTTCCGGGTTGGATGTTGCCGTTGTACTCACCGTAGACAAGTTCCGTCACCGTTGTGAAGTGACTGTGACTGGTGAGGGACTGCATATCAATGCTACAGAACAGACGTCAGATATGTATGCAGCTATTGATCTTGTGACAGACAAGGTCGAAGCCCAGATTAAGCGGCAGGTCTCCAGAGTGAAGTCACAGCGTCGTCGTGCCCGCAATACCGAGGTGGATATCTTCTCCTACAACCTCGACACAGGGGAGGCATCGTCCCCAGAGCTGGCAGAAGGTTCTGACCGCCTTGCCGGTAAGCCCTTGCATCTGGATGAGGCGCTTATGCAGCTGGATTCTATTGGCAGCGAATTTCTCGTCTTTTTCAATGCAGAAAACAATCGTATCAATGTTGTCTACCATACCAAGGTTGGTGGCTACGCGCTCATTGACCCTGTCCTATAACCTCCAAGTGCGGCAGCCAGGTGTAACTGGCTTGGCTGTCGTTTTATTACGTTTTCTCTATCTGCGATGGATGTGGCATCAGTTCGCATTGGCCTTAACCCTACGCACGAGAATAGCCATGGCACATGTCGCGTCCAAGTCTATCCGTGATGCTCCCCATCCAACTGGTGGGCAGGTATGCATTGTCACCGGTCTTTCCGGCGCTGGCAAAAGCACTGCTCTTAAGGTTTTTGAGGATATGGGGTACTTTGTAGTGGATGGCCTGCCCGCTGAAATGGCCTTTGAAATGGTTGCCATGATGTCACGCCCGTCTATGGCGCATTTCAAGGGAATTGCTCTGGGCATGGACCTTCGGCAGAGCAACTTTGTCGACGGGATAAGCGAATGCCTCAGTGCGCTGGCAGGCAAAGACATTCAGCCTCTGCTTCTTTTTTTGGAGGCGGATGATCAGGAACTCGTGCGACGGTATGCCACTACGCGACGCCCTCATCCCCTGGAACGGAAAGGCTTAGGGCTTGAGGCTGCCCTGCGGGAGGAGCGGACAAGCCTCCTCTCCCTGCGGGAAATGGCTGACCTTGTCATAGATACGACGCGTTTCTCTATTCATGACCTGCGGCGTGCTATACAGAAACGCTGGGGCCGCAGCAAGGGGCAGCTGCGAGCTATCAGAGTCAATGTTATTTCCTTTGGTTTCAAGTATGGCGTGCCTCGGGAGGCCGATTTTGTTTTTGATTTACGTTTTCTGCCAAATCCATATTTTGATGAAAATCTTAGGGCCCTCAGTGGCAGAGATAAGCCCGTGGCCGACTATGTTTTTAATACGCCACAGAGCATGGAATATCGGCAGAAGTTGACAAATCTGGTGCTTTTTATGCTGCCTTTGATGGAGGCAGAAGGGCGTTATCGCGTTGCTATTGCCGTAGGTTGCACCGGTGGCCGTCACCGTTCTGTGGCAATGGCCGAAGAACTTTGGCAAGCCCTGCGACAGGCTGGGTACCCGGTATTTCTTGAGCATCGACATCTTGAACTCGGATGAAAAAGCTGGCACGTTCAGTTTGTGAGGGAATGCTATGACGGATGAAGGGCAGGTTCAGGTCGGAATCATTGTGGCTTCGCATGCCGACTACGCTTCGGCCATGCTGCGTACCGCCGAATTCATACTAGGGCAGCAGAGTGATTGTTGTTCCATCAGTGTGGACGTTGCCCATGAGGTTTCGGCCACTGTGGCCCGGCTTACTGATGCCGCCCAACGGCTGGATAAAGGCGCTGGAGTAATTATTCTTACCGATATGTTCGGTGGCACGCCAACGAACCTGGCGCTCTCTCTACTGGGTACGCACAAGGTGGAAGTGGTGACAGGAGTCAACTTGCCCATGCTGCTCAAGGTATTTACCTCGCGTTCAAATTCGCTTGAGGAACTGGCTCGCATCGCAGGGGAAGCCGGGGCAAAGGGTATAGTGGTCGCAGGCAGTATGTTGCGCAATAAGACCCGCAGCAAGTCTGAAGGACACGGCGACAAGGCTGGAAGTTGAATATGTGGTTCCGAGTGGATAATAGGCTGGTGCATGGACAGGTCATTGAGGCATGGCTCCCCTACACGGGGGCAAAGTACCTTGTAGTGGCCAATGATGCCTTGGCTGGAGATGTAATGCGGCAGCAAATCATCAGTCTGGCCGTACCACAGATGGTGACGACATATTTTATACCGGTGAATGAGCTTGTTTCGACCTTGACGGCCTGTGGTGATGACTGTTTTGTGCTTTTCGCCACCTGCAGAGATGCTCGCCGTGCCTATGATGCCGGTGTCACAATAAATGTACTCAATATGTGCAATTTGCATTATGCGCCAGACAAGTTGCAGATTCTCCCCCATGTGGCACTCTCTGCTGAAGATAGGGCAGACCTGCAGGTATTGCAGCAGCATTTGGTGCAGCTTGATTTTCGCAGTGTACCCAGCGAACCTCTGCGAGGTCCCCATGAATTGTTTTTTTGAATTGGCAGCGGTGGGGATGCCCTACGCTTTTTTTTTGTGCTGGCCGGTGCGGTGCGGTCAACCTGCATCTTGGGGCTTGTAGACAGGCCGCTTTGTATCGCCTTTTTTCTTGGTGCTTTTACGGGTGACTGGCAGCTGGCACTCCCGTTGGGCATTATCATAGAGTTGTGCTGGCTTGATGTGATAGAGCTGGGCAGCGTGGTACCCCCGTATGCCGGG
The DNA here is from genome assembly GCA_017454325.1 of Desulfovibrio sp. Lineage (GTDB taxonomy): Bacteria > Desulfobacterota > Desulfovibrionia > Desulfovibrionales > Desulfovibrionaceae > Desulfovibrio. The sequence goes on from JAFTDG010000093.1 coordinate 16,001, forward strand.
CTGACATTTTTGCTTGCATTCCCCCTTTGTCGTCATTTTGGGCTGATGAGTCCCGGTCAGGCCATATTGCCTCTCTTGCTTTCTCTGCTGGCAGCCTGCGCGGCTGCTTGGTGTGAACGCCAGCAGCGGATTGCGCTCAATCCCATGATAGATGCTGTATCCCATGCTAGCCAGCGTGGAGGAATGTCGCCGGAGCGCGCTGTGCTGATTGCCGGATTACGTCGAGTCTTGGTACAGTTCATACTTTATGCAGTAAGTTTTGGCGTTATTTCCATTGTGCTTTTTTTGTTTCAGGAAAACGGCAACATGGCTTCCCTGGCAGGAATTACTTGGCATGAGCTGTACGGCGTAGCTCTGCTTGGGGCGCTGCTCTCTTTGCGGACGCGCCAGGCGTATTGTGTTCTCGTAGGGGGGGTGACGATTCTTATGGTATTTATTTGGGGAAGTCATTGAGAAAAAATGCCATCATGCAGAATGTACAATTTCGTAATGAGCGTAAGTACTATCTTACGTCATGTATGGCTGCCGTCTTGCGCAGACGCGTGGCCTGTCTCATGCGGGCTGATGCGCATGCCAGTGGCCCATACAAGATTTCCAGCCTATATTTTGACGACGTATACGATACGGCCCTGCGTGAAAAACTGAGCGGCGTTGCCGTTCGCGATAAGTGGCGGTTACGTTGGTACAATGATTGTTTGGATTATATCCATCTTGAGCGCAAGCATAAAGAGCAGGATCTGGGTTGCAAGAGCCATGCGTGCGTTACAGAGACCCAGTATCTCCGTTTTCTGCATGGCGACATGACCGCTGCAGAAGAGCTGCCAGGAGAGGTGGGACGTGCATTTTGTGCCGTACACCGCACACGGAGAATGCGGCCGGTAGTAGTTGTATCATACCTGCGCGAAGCCTTTGGCTATGACTCCGGCAATGTGAGAATAACCTTTGATGCCAATGTACGTGCTGCCAGGCCAGGGGCATTGGTGTCTCTGCCTGTTGCCATGGACGGTTTGACAATTCTGGAGCTAAAGTATGATAATCTGTTGCCAACTGTAGTGGCTGACTTGCTTTGCGGAGTACTGCATACGCAGCTGGCGCTTTCCAAGTACGTCATGGCACGTTTTGCCCTGATGCAGGCCGGGTACGAATAGAGTATATGCAGGCAATCTTGACAACGGCGCATCTTTTGATAGAGCGGGGAGAAAAGGAGTACGCATCATGATAAAACATGTTCTTTATTCAATGCTTGTTTTTTCCATGTGTTGTGTCATTGTACCAATGCAGACCGTTGCAGCAGATATTGAGGGAAATTCCGGACAACAGCATGTGCGCACACATCACGAAAGGGTTAAGCTAACACAGAAACAGCGTGCGCAGTTTGGTAAAATTATGCAGGATGCAGGCCCTGCCCTTAAAGAAAAACGTCATGATTTGCGTGTTGCCGAAAGGGAATACGCAAAAGCCGTGGCCGAAGGAAGGGACAGTCAGGCTGCAAAAGCTCAGGCAGTACACGCCTATGGTGCTTTGCTTGATGCTGAAGCCAGCGTGCGGCAAGAGCTTAAGGCCGCAGGCCTTCCGGCGGATATGCCTTTGGGAAAGCGTCCATCACCGCGTCGTGGCAAGAAAGAGCAGAATCCTGACAAGCTAAAATAGATTGTATTGTTACCTGCTTTTTCAAGCCCACCCTTTCATGTGGGAAAGGGTGGGCTTGTGTTTTTGCTCCTTTGATGTAGACAATAGTATAATCTGGTGAACGGGAGGTATATTAATGCCGAAAATTGCTGCTTTGGTATTGGCTGCGGGTAAGGGCACCCGCATGCACTCTGACAGGCCCAAGGTCCTACAGACCTTGCTGGGCACCCCTATGCTCACCTGTGTGCTGCAAGCTCTGCGGCCGATGTTTGCTGATGATATTTGGGTTGTGGCAGGGCATAGGGCGGAGATGGTGAGAGCAGCATTTCCCGAGGCACGTTTTATCGTGCAGGAACAGCAGTTGGGCACGGGTCATGCCCTGCAATGTGCTTTGCCAGAGCTGTCTGCGGCCGGATATACACATGTGTTTGTCGTCAATGGAGATACTCCTCTTCTTTCAGCACAGGTGGTCAGCCGATTCGTGGCGGAATCCTCTGACGCTGATGTGGCCTTTGCCACTATAGAACTGGATGAGCCTGGTGCGTATGGCAGGGTGGTGCGCGATGCAGCCCAGGGGCTTTCCATTGTTGAAGCAAAAGACTTTGACCCCGCTTTATACGGTCCGGCAAGCGGTGAGGTGAATGCTGGCATATATTATTGTCGTCTGGCTGCTGTGGAGCATTTGCTGCCACGCCTTAGCAACGAAAACAAGAGCGGTGAGTATTATATCACGGATATTGTGGCCCTCGCCGCGGCAGATGGGTATAAGGTCGCGGGCGTTCGTTGTGGGCATGATGTGGCCCTTATGGGGGTCAACTCTCCAATAGAGCTCGCGCATATGGAAGAGCAGCTGCGTGCGCGTATTGTGAACAATCTTCTTGCTGCGGGCGTGATTGTGCATGCTCCAGAACTGGTGCGAGTGGGCCCATTGGTACAAGTGGAACCTGGAGCGGAACTTACCGGTCCGTGTGAACTCTATGGGCATACATGCATAGCACACGGAGCCAGCATCGCCTCCCATTGCGTTGTGCGTGACTGCCACATTGAGACAGGGGCGGAGGTCCGTTCTTTCTCGCATCTGGAAGGAGCCCATGTGGGCGTTGGCGCTTTGGTTGGGCCGTTTGCACGGTTGCGTCCTGGAGCTATTCTTGAAGACAATGCCCATGTTGGCAATTTTGTTGAAATGAAAAAAGCCCGTTTGGGCAAGGGCTCTAAGGCCAACCATCTTACCTATCTTGGCGATGCGGATATCGGGGAAGACACGAATATCGGTGCCGGCACCATTACATGCAACTATGATGGCGTACACAAGTATAAAACTGCAATTGGCAACCATGCTTTCATCGGCAGCAATACAGCCCTTGTAGCCCCGGTGCGTGTTGGCGACGGCACTCTGGTGGGAGCTGGTTCCGTAATAACCAGAGATGTCCCTGACGGCGCGTTGGGCATAGCCCGCGGTCGGCAAAAAAATATGCCGCAAAAAAAGTGTAGCTTTTCCATTCTTGCCAAGGCCTGACTGCAGTGATAAAAAAATGCCATGGAACTTCTGGAACAGCTTGAGTCACGTATAGATGGGCTGTTGGAGGGCTTGCGCCTTTTGCGGGTTGAAAACGCCAGCATTAAGGCAGAATCAGCTGCCATAGCAGCGGAACGAGCTTCGCTGGAAGAAGAAAACCGTAAACTGCGTGAAGCACTTGAAAACGGGGAGGCACTGCGAATCGAGGCGCGAAAGCGCATTGATGCTCTGCTGCGCAGAATTGAGGAACACGATAACGTCGAGTAGGTCACAGTGCAGGATACCATCGACATTACTGTTCTTGGGCTGAGCATCGCCTTCAAATCGAGTGCCGATATGGAACGCGTACAGGGAGCTGTGCGCTTGGTTGAGGAGCGTTTTGCAGAACAGAAGCTGCGGTTCAATGCTGGACAGACCAAGGATATACTGCTGACATTCCTGGCACTTGGACTTGCGGATGATTTATTACAATTGCAGAAATCGCAGGCGGATACGCAACAGCATATTGCAGCCATGCTTTCGAAGATAGAGGAGGCTGGGTAGCCGGCCTTTACAAATATTTCCCTGGGGCGTTCGTGATTTATGCCTCGGTGCTAACCTGACAACGTATATTAAAAGGGAGGCGTCACTGTCCTTGTGTGCGCATGCCCGGTGAGACCGGGAAGCCTGAAAAGGGCATACGCAACCCGACCTGGGTATCCAGGTTCTGTACCGCATGCATGACACGGCGCTTCGGGGAAGGCGTCATTATTAAGAAGGGGCGGTCGCTTGTGGGCGACTGCCTTTTCGACGCAGCAACCTTTCTGCAATCTCCGCGTACAGCCAGGCCAGTATTCCTGTGGGCTTCTTATGTTACGGTATAGGCATGTTTGCCTAGAACCGGTTTCACGGGACGCGCCCCTTGGGCCCGTAGCCCGTATTGATAAACGAGTGAGGCTGAATTGATGGAGCCTTTGTTCATTGTCGTGCTGGCGGTTGTGGCGCTGATAGGTATGGCGCTGGGTGCCGTCGTGTACAAACAGGTTGCCGCAAAGCGAGTGGGAGATGCTGAAGCCTTGGCTTCACGTATCGTGGATGAAGCCCGTAAAGAGGCTCGGGCGCAGAAGAAGGAAATTCTGCTGCAAGGGCAGGATGATCTTTACAATCAAAAAAGAGAGCTGGAAAGCGAATTCAAGGAGCGTGAGCGTGAAGTCAAGATGCGTGAACGCAAGTTAGAGGAATTGAGCAGCCGCCTTGAGGAAAAAATGGAAAAGGCCACTGCGAGAGAACACGAATTATTGACCGCCGAGAAGGATTTGGCCCGCAAGGAGCGGCAGCTCTCAGAAACCGAAACATTTTTGCAGACACGCATTGAAGAGGAAGAACAGCGCCTTGCCCATATAGCCGGTCTGACAGCCGATGAAGCCAAGGAACAGCTTTTTGCTGAGATTGAGGCAAAAACACGGCATGAGGCCGCACGTATGATTCGTCAGATTGAAATGGAGGCACATGAGACTGGCGATCGCAAGGCCAAGGAAATCCTCTGTAGCGTCATCCAACGCTATGCTGGAGACTATGTGAACGAGCAGACGGTAACGGCTGTGACGCTGCCCAGCGAAGATATGAAGGGGCGTATTATAGGTCGCGAAGGCCGTAATATTCGTGCTCTTGAGGCTGCGACCGGCGTTGATCTCATTATTGACGATACGCCGGAAACCGTTGTGCTTTCAGCCTACAGCCCCTTGCGTCGTCAGGTGGCAAAGATGGCTCTTGAACGCCTCATTCAGGATGGTCGCATCCATCCTGCCCGCATTGAGGATATTGTGCAGAAATGCGAGCAGGAGCTGGATGTCCATGTGCGGGAGATTGGCGAGCAGGCCACGTTTGATGCAGGCGTGCATGGTATTCATCCCGAATTAATTCGTCTGCTGGGTCAGCTGCGCTACCGCACCTCGTTCACGCAGAATGTCTTGCAGCATTCGCTTGAGGTTTCTGCTCTGTGCGGCATGATGGCTGCAGAGTTGGGTATGGACGTAAAAAAAGCCAAGCGTGCTGGTCTGTTGCACGATATTGGTAAGGCTGTGGATCATGAGGTTGAAGGACCTCATGCTCTCATAGGTGCTGATTTGGCAAAAAAATACAACGAAACCCAGGAAATCATCCACGCTATTGCCGCACACCACGAAGACCAACGGCCATCCACTGCTCTGGCTGTTCTCGTGCAGGCTGCAGACTCCATTTCTGGTGCACGCCCTGGCGCACGCAAAGAATTGCTGGAAAATTACGTCAAACGCCTTGAGGATCTGGAGGGCATTGCTACGAGTTTTGAAGGTGTAAGCAAGGCTTATGCAATACAGGCCGGGCGTGAAATTCGTGTCATGGTCAATTCAGACATAGTGGACGACGATGCTACCTATTTGCTTTGTAAAGAGATTGCTGAAAAAATTGAAAAGAATCTTACCTACCCAGGTCAGATACGTGTAACTGTAATACGTGAGCGACGTGCAGTTGGGCTGGCTAAATAAGGTTTTTTGCGACTGCAGTAAATCAGCAGTTTCGCGCCATGAACATCGCTATTAACGGATTAACAGATGTCTGCTGATCTGTATTTCTTTATACTGGATCTTGTGGCCAGCTTCGCTTTGGCTACTGCGGCATCGTGTAGGGCACGCACGAATGGGGCTCATTTTACAGGGGCTGCTGTGCTTGCCTGTCTGTCTGGCCTTTCCGCTCCCGTCATGCGGGATGCGCTGCTGGGTAGTGCGGTTATGACCCTCAACAGGGGAGAATATCTTGCAGCGGCAGTTGCGGGAGCGCTACTGGGAGAGGTGTTGGCGCACAATCGTAACAGCTGGAAAGTATTTTTCTGGTTTGATACTGTTGCTCTGGCTTTTTCTGCCGGCGTAGGCGCTGTGAAGGCCGCTATATGGGGTATTGGCTTGACGGGCAGCTTGCTTTTGGGTGTGCTGGCAGCACTTACAGGTGGCAGTGTGCGCGATATCGCTCTTGGTGATATGGCCCGTTTTGTTGAAGAGAACATGTATGCAACTGCGGCTGCATTTGGTGCAATGCTTGCCCTTGCAGTAATGATATGCTTTCATTTGCCAGTATGGCAATGTGCCCTTTGTGGAGCGCTACTCACATTGGCATTGCGTGGTGTATGGGGCAAGGCAGTTCCATAGTATGGTAAAGGTATTGTGGCTCTAATGCGTCAGGTAGAACAAACTCTGCTGTGATGTCAGTTGTTATTTTATGATAGTGGGAGAAAAGGCTTGACAGTGGAGGGGAAGTGATGCAAAAGGGTAGTTCGCGCCTTGTGGACGAGGTTTTTGCAAGAAAAAAACAGGAAAGCAAAAAAAGTAGTTGACAGGGCGAGCGGAAGGGTGCATAAGCATCATTCGCGCCGGGCGGAAGGGTCCGGGGTGGTTCATTGACAAGTGAATAGCGAGTGGGAAGAAAGACTTTGAGATTCCGATTTTTGCGAA
>JAFTDG010000094.1 GCA_017454325.1 Desulfovibrio sp.
ACAGGGGGAGTTGCATTATCTTCTTCTGCAGGCAGGCGTTCTGGTGCTGGCTCAAGCGGAGAAATGGGGTGACCGTCAAAATCTTCTGCTACGGCAAAAAAATCCTCAGTATCGCCCTCTTCCCTAGGGTCACGCTCCGTGGGTTGAGCCGTAGGCTGTGTGCCCGATATTTCCTCCACGTCCATATAAATATCAGGCAATGGCTCCCTGGCAGAACGCATGGCACTGATGCGCTCTCTCCAGCGCGCGAGCAGCAGCATCAGCTGCGCATGCAGAGTATGCAAGCCCTGTGGCAGGTTCCTGAAACGCGCGTTATCAGTACCATCGGTGGCAGAACCACCAGCCTGCTGCCATTTCGCCAATATGCTGCCCACACCAAACCGAGCGTGCAGCCAGGCACCCAAGGAACAGAGCAGGCCAAACCAGGAAAAATTCCAGGCCAGTTGTATGCCCACAAGACCGACAAAAATCCAGACCAGTGCGGAACCGCCGGGGCTGAGATATTTTTGCGCGTTGCCATGCAGGGCATTGCCAACCATGCCTCCACCCCACAGATCTCCCAATGTCAGATCAAAGGCAGACGAGAGCACAAGCAGACAGATGGTCAGTAGGAAAAAACCAATCCACCGCGTCCAGTGAAGACTGCAGGAAGGAAAAACATAGGCAGCCCCCAGTGCTGCAAAAATCAACGGGCAGAGATACGCTGTAACCCCAAGAACATCATTGAGAAAACCAGCAGTATATGCACCAAACAACCCCGCCTTGTTATGTACCGCCACAGTCCCGCTGACCACATGGTTGAGGCTGGGGTCCTCAACGCTGAAAGTGAGCAGGCTGAGCAGCAACAACAAGGCCCAGAAAAGCAAAAAAAGGCCAAAAAACTCGCGACCAAACCTAGGGGTGTCCGTAGCTCTACCCTCCAGCAGGAACTATTCGCGCCCCAGATATTCCTTGGTACGCGTATCAACCTTGATACGGTCACCCTGATTGACAAAAATGGGAACCTGAACAGTGATGCCGGTTTCCAGTTTGGCGGCCTTGGTCACGTTGCTCACGGTATCTCCCTTGGCACCAGGCTCTGTCTCCACAACTTCAAGCACAAGACTCAGCGGGATGTCTATGTCCAGCGGATTGCCCTTGTACAGGAGGACACGACATTCCTGGCCGTCCTTGAGGAAACCCTCTTTCCCACCGGTGGCTGTGGTGGGCATTTGCATCTGCTCATAGGTGGTCATATCCATAAAAATAAGGTCGTCATCCTGCCGATAAAGGTATTGCATGTCACGCGTTTCTAGGTCGGGTTTGCCTACTTTGTCACCCGAACGGAATGTGATGTCCTGCATCCTGCCCGTGAGTATGTTACGCAATTTCGTACGGACCATTGCGCCACCCTTACCGGGCTTAAAATGCTGAAAATCAACTATTTCATAGGGCGTTCCCTCAACTTCAATTTTCAGCCCCTTGCGAAAATCTGTGGTAGAATACATCATTTCCTCCTGCATTACACTGCATATGCTTGAACAACCTGCATTTGCCAAGTTCAACGAGTACGGCTAGTCTGGACAGGAATATATTGGATTACAAGCCGAAATAGTTTATTTCTTCAAAAAATCTCTTATTGTCAAGCTATAAAGTTCATGTAAAACATGAGGTTTTTATGCCGGCAACGCTACTTCTTGAAGCCACTGTGTACACAGCTAAACAACTTGCTGCCAGAACCGAAGCCCAGATAGCCTTCGCCGGGCGTTCTAATGTGGGTAAATCTTCATTGATCAATGCTCTGGCAGGCCAAAAAAAGCTGGCAAAAGTAAGCTCCACTCCCGGCAAGACCCGCTCCATCAATTTTTTTCGTGTAGAACCATTTGGCTTTTATCTGGTGGATCTGCCAGGCTATGGCTATGCGCGCGCAAGCCATGGCGAGCGTGAAAAATGGGCTTCTCTGCTGGAGCACTATCTGACAACAGCAACCAATCTCAGGGCCCTTGCCCTGCTTCTGGATAGCCGCCTCCCTCCACAGCGGCTTGATAAAGACCTCGCCGCCTTTGCCCATGCGCATGCTATCCCCCTTCTCCCCATATGCACCAAGGCAGATAAGTGCACGCAACGTGAGCGGGCTGCCCGACAACATGAATGGCAGGACATACTCGGCATACGCCCTGTACTTACCTCGTCCAACACCCGCCTGGGAATAGACGCCTGCTGGGAAATCCTGCTGGAGACAGCCTCAACGCCCCTTGTCTCCACGAGCTAAGCCCAAAGATGCCTGACCTGTTACCTCCTGCAGCCAGGCACAGTATTCCGGGTACCTTGCCTTGAGAATGTGCAGGGCATGTTCTTCTGCCATAAGGTAACGGCGGGCTGTTACCTTGCCCGTGCCGACCCAGTGCTTGAGATGGCGGGTCAAATCCACATGCCGGGCATACATGCCCTGAGCATGCATGCCCCGGAACCATTCCACACCGATATCCAGACAAATGGGGCCGCACTGCCGGTAGGCCCCGGGGGGTAACACGGAGCCCCTAGGAATGCAAAGGGGACGGGCCCGTTCCAGATCAAGAAGGCATGCCCACTCATTGATGCGGCATTCTGGCAGGGGCCATGGCTGTAGATCAAAGATACCGGCGAAGCCCTGATCATACGGACGGGCAAATATATTTCTGCTATGTGCTTCCCTGTACAGACGACACAACTGCTCGTAGTCTGGACGAAAATCCCGGTACGTCTCTGGCGTGCAAGGGCTGCTGCCCATAACCTCGCCTGCAAGTTCCGGGTGATGTGCCGGGCAGTTCCAGCATTGCCCCAGATGACCGACAGCCACAGCCTCTCCCATGGAATCTAGCAGAAAGCCAAGGACATCATTGAACACAAAAATATCATTGTGCATCAAAAACAGCATGCGACGTTTGCTGTGTTCAAAGGCGTATTGGTAGCGTATGCCAAACCGGTAGGAAGCATCATCCAGGCGAGACGTATCCGCCGCCTTGAGATCCAGCCAGTGCTCCGGCTGGAATACGCAACACCGCTCTCCCAGTTGCAAGCGCAAGTACCGGGCCACCAGATACGGACTGACAGAATCGTACTGCGAGCCATATGGTTCGTATTGCAGCCATACCGTATCCACATGCTGACCGCTGTATTGCAGCAGCGAAAGCAGCGCCAGCGAGGTTTGGAACGGTTTGGCGAATATATTTATTGCCACATCCACGCGTTCCGCAAGGTTCTGCCCTGCCGGGGCTGGCATTACGCTTCCTCGCTCATGGCATCGGTCACGGCACGCTGCAAATCTTCTTCCGGTATTGCTGACAGCGCATCGACCACATGCTGGTCAAAACCGCTATTCTGCCTGAGCAGGGCTATAGCCTGCGATGACGGCATGCCTGCCCGGTATGCCCTGGCACTTACCATGGCGCAGTAGGCATTGACCACTGCCAAGGCGCGCGCATTGGGCGTTATTTCTTCTCCCTGGAGATGCCGTGGCTGCCCAGTGCCATCCATGCGTTCGCCCATCTGGTAAACAGCTTCCGGCACTGGCAGGCTGAACTGCATGTCACGCAGAATATTATACGCGTATTCCGGAGCGCGATTGACCTCGCTCTGTTCCTCGGCAGTCAGACTCCCCTTCTTTGTCAGCAATTCTCTGGGCACAAATATCTTACCCACCTGTGAAAGCCTGGCAGCAAAACGCAGAGTTTCTCTATCCTTATCAGGCAGATTCATAGACGCAGCCAGCAGGTTTGCCACCTTCTCCATTTTGAGGGAATGCCCGACCAGATTGGTATCAACGCTTTCAATGGCACGTACCAGGGCAGCCATACTATTGGCTTGCCGCTGGCGGGCAGCCTCTGCACGGCGACGGAATTCCGTAATATCCTGGAAAATGCCTACGCAACCGCTTGGGCCTTCTGCCTGTGCAGCATTTTTTTCTTCAAAGGGGAAGAGCGATACGCGGTATAAACGTGTTTCCTCATGCTGTGGTACGGATATTTCAAGACTGCCCTCATTCCCCTCGGCATCCACACGCTTCATGCCTGCTACCAACGCACCTGCTGCCTGTGCCGGCAACACCGCATCAACAGGCTTACCTATGATGCTCTCTTCCGTTGTACCTGCCAATAGGGCAAAAGCGGGGTTGCACATCTGCACAAGGCCTTCGCCATCCATAAGCATAAGCCCGGCCTGCAGGGAGGCGTTGATACTGTCGAGCAATGCTTTCTGGCGACGGGCCACTTCTGCACGACGACGGAACTCTGTGATGTCCTGGAAAATGCCTACGCAGCCGCCACGTACCGAAACGCCCGTCTGGTCTGACCTTTTTTCTTCGAAGGGAAAGAGCGTCACGCGGTACAGACGTGTGCCACCTGTGCCGGGCACGGATACCTCCAGGCTGCTTTCACGCCCACCTGTGCTGATCTGCTCCATGCCAGCAAGAAGACTGTTGGCCGCCTGCTCGGGCAGGATAGAAGCAATGTGTCTGCCCACAATGGCCGTTTCTGCCCTTTCTGCCATGTTCCCAAAGGCTGGGTTGCACATCTGTACGCAGCCCTCGCCATCCATAAGCATAAGCCCGGCCTGCAGGGATGCATTGACACTGTCGAGTAGGGCTTTCTGCCTGCGGGCCACTTCCGCACGGCGACGGAATTCCGTAATATCCTGGAAAATCCCCACACAGCCGCCGCGTACAGGGGCGTCGGCCTGGTCCGCCTTCTTCTCCTCGAAAGGAAAAAGACTCACACGGTACAAACGCGTATCATCTTCACGCGGGACGGAAATTTCAAGACTGCTTTCACGTCCACCGGAACGAAGGTCCTCCATGCCAGATAAAAGTGTATTGCCTGCAGCAGCAGGCAGCAGTGAGGTAATGGCCGTACCAATAATATCGGTATCTGCCCTGCCTGCCATCTGGCCAAAGGCGGGGTTGCACATCTGCACAAGGCCATCTGCATCCATAAGCATGAGCCCGGCCTGCAGAGAAGCGTTGACACTGTCGAGCAGAGCTTTCTGCCTGCGGGCCACTTCCGCACGGCGACGGAATTCCGTAATATCCTGAAAAATCCCCACACAGCCGCCATGGACAGATGCTTCGGACTGCCCGTCCTGCCTTTCTTCAAAGGGAAAGAGTGTCACGCGGTACAAATGCATGTTCCCCCCGCGCGGCACGGATATTTCCAGGCTGCACTCGCTTCTGCTTGCATCAAACTGCTGCATGCTTGCACGCAGCTTTCGAGCGGCCTCTGCGGGCAGCACTGTGTCAATATCCGCTCCCTGAACAGCATCTTCAGGGGCATCCGCAAGCTGCACAAAAGCAGGATTGCACATCTGCACCTGGCCTGTTCCATCCATAAGCATGAGCCCGGCCTGCAGAGAAGAATTAACGCTGTCAAGAAGCATCTTTTGCCGTCGGATGAGCTTGTACAACCGTTGGAAACGAAGGGCTGTGGCCCGGTGTGACCGGCTCACCAGCGATGCCCAGATAAATGCCAGCAGCAGGGCCGCACCGAGGCTTCCGAGTATGCCCAAACCGTAAATTTGTCGGGCTTGTCCCTGAACCAGTTCTTCAACAATGGCAGCAGGGGCTTCTATGGATACAAGCCACCCAAGGCCTGTCAGGCGATTACCCAACGAATAGGTATCTCCTTCGCCCACCAGAGCCTTTCTACGTTTGAAAGGTAAACTGCCGACAGTATTCTCCAGGTGGGCAGATTCCACAGACAGCTCTCCATCACGCTGGACAATGGCTTCCCATCCGGTGGTACCGTACTGTAAAATAGCTGGCAGCAAGTCCTTATGCTCCTGCCTCAGAGAAAGGATATTGGTCAGGGCTTTATCCATGGGAACAATGGCCAGCAGCGCCGCAACAGGGGCATTGTCACCTCGGCCCAGAACCTCGAACATGGGATCAGCCACACACAGAACAGGGACATTATCACGCATGCGTACAGTCCCATAGGCAGTTGCTTTTGTGCGCATGGCCTCGCCAACAAGGGCAATATCCTCATCGGAAAGGCGGGCATCCCCCTTGGGTGCAAGCAATGGCAAACCATCATGGGTAACGATGCGTGCAGAGACCCACCCCTTGCTGTGGATGAAATCCTGCAGCAGATCCTGCATATAGCGCATCTGTTCAGCAAGAGAGACAATGGCCTCATCAGAACTCTGGGTGGCATCCGGAGCTGTAAGACGCTGTAGCCCATCACGACCGAGGCTGCGTACATCCATGGCAAAAAGGCGGAAAATTTCCGCACTGCTTACGAGCCGCAGCTGATCTGTAAGACCGGTATTCCAGGCATGAATAGCATCCAGAGCTTTATCTACCCACGATTGCTGCAGCTCGCGCTGAGCATTTTCGATATCCTGCGTAACATTTTTCAACTGCAGCGTACAAAGGCCATACGCCACTGCTGCAGCTACGATGAGCAGGCACAATCCCACCGAAAAGACAGCGGCCTTTTTCAAGCGATAGCGCCCCACATCTGCACGCTCATTCGGTTCCTGCATATCCATATGTACCAATCCTACTTGATTTTACGGCCTTTCAGATGGGCCCATCGGCAGAACTCATTCACGGAATACTGTGGCATATACTGACGCAGACGTGAATGGGACAGCACGGCATTACTCAAATTGTCAAGTATGTAGGCGTCACCGTTATCATAGACGGCGAGCACGGCATGGGCAAAATTACGAACAGTATCCCTGACGACCACAATACGCATATTCTCGGGTGGTATCCCCAATTCCTTGAGGGTGAAATACTTAATAATGCTGTAGTCTTCACAATCACCGGATTTTTTTAGGAACTCATCCGGAATAGCCCAATAATCCTGCTGATGCCAGTTGACGATATCTTCCTTGTACGGCCATGTATTCCAAAAAGCATTGACATAGCGCAAACGCTCCATAAGGCCCTTGGGAGCCTTGGATTTGAAGCTACTCCAGGTGACATCGCGTTTGAAAACCTTGGTAGGCACAAAAATGGAAGATTGGCCATTACGTTTGAGCAGATCCAGCCATGCAGGCAGTGAGGCAAGAGGACGTTTGAACTCAACCGTACCGAAGAGCTGCACCTTATTGCCCTGTGCCGGTGCAGGAGCCGCTGCAGATTGATTGGGCGCTGTATCCTTCGCCAAACCTTCATGGGAATTATCCGCATTGACTACTGCGGCTTCCACAGGTGGTACATCAGCGCCGGTGGCTGGTGCAGGTGCCCTTTGCTCCTTGCTGTCAGCTGTAGGGGAATGCTCAGGTGAAGAAGCCTCAATGCCAGTTCGTGACGTATCCTCTTCTTTTGCCCAGGCTGGTGAAAGCGCCCAAAAGCCAGCAATATGGCAGACCATGAGTGCTGTCATGGCATAGAAGGATGCTATGCTGGACAAAAGTGGCATTTTTTTAAGCATAGGCTTCTTATGACAGGATTTCATAAGGGAATAAAAAAGCCGCGTAATGCGGCCATGATATACGAAGTTTAGAGAAATAAATCAATAGGCCTTAATGTAGTCGTCCAGATTTTCTGCAGAACAGTTCCTACTCACCCAAAAAGCAGAAGCCCATACCATAAGCGCGGTTGCCTGTGTGTCATCCAGTGTTTTGATTTTGGATTCCAAGCTCGATTTGCTTGCTCCATGACGAAGGTGGACATTATTTATGTCACACGCATCCGTCACACACAGCAATAAATACGAAAGCCGTGTATGATCGGGCATAAGTTTCATATCCTTATGCGCTTCAACAATTGTTTTCAGCTCGGATGCGCTGAATATTTGCTTGATACTCGTGATTGCTCGAAAAAACGTATCAACGGCCCATGGAAGTATGAATTCCGCACCGGCACTTTTGGTACGAAAATAATCTTTCAGCCAGCGCTCTTGTTCTTCATTGATACGTGCTGCAACCTGTGGCATGGTGCCCCCAGTACAAAATACTATCCGGCACATTCCATGCCGAAGTAAGGTTTATGCAATTTTTGCAAATGGATACACTACCCCATGAAAAATTTCAAGAAAAAATCTAGACTTTTTTTCTTAAAAATTACCATTCCCTGACTGGCTCAGCCGCACAGCTCCGACTTGCATATATGGGTAAGACAGGATACAAAAATACAATGAATGCGACTGGCGTTACCTTAATGGAAGCTCTTTTTCCCACACTGCATATCGCTCCTTTACACCATAAATATCTGCATGCGGCACAAGCGCACCTCGACAACTTAACCAAACCTCGTGGCAGTCTGGGGCGTCTTGAGGTCCTAGCTTCACGTCTGTATGCCATGGCTGAAGGGCGCACACCTCTGAACGTATCCCCCTCCATCATGCTTACTGTGGCTGGCGATCATGGCGTGGCTGCACAGCATGTTTCGCCGTATCCACAGGCGGTTACACGTCAGATGGTACAGAATTTTCTTCATGAGGGTGCCGCCATCAATGCCTTATGCCGTGTTTCTGGCATGGATCTCCGCATTGTGGATGCTGGCTGCTGCGGTGGCCCTTTTCCCCACAACCCTATGCTCATCGACCGTCGTCTTGGCAACGGTACTGCCGACTTGAGCCAGGAAGCTGCCATGAGTCGTGCCACATGTCTGGCCGGCCTTCATGCAGGAATACAGCTGGCTCAGGAGTTGGCTGACGAAGGCTACCGCTGCATCGGTACGGGAGAAATGGGCATAGCCAACAGCACTTCGGCCACAGCACTGTACTGTGCACTCCTGGCCCAAGACCCGGCAGCCATGACCGGCCCTGGGGCCGGTGCAGACACAGCAATGCTGCGCCACAAAATTGCAGTAGTGCAGCGTGCATTAGCTGTTCATGCCAGCGCGCTCAATGGTGACGTTATAGACATACTTGCTGCTTTGGGTGGTTTTGAAATCGTCATGATGGCCGGTATCATGCTGGGCGCTGCATCCCGACGAATACCAGTACTTGTGGATGGCTTTATTTGCAGTGCTGCCTTTGTGGCGGCTCTTACTCTTTGCCCGGCCCTGGAAGGATATGCCATACTGGCTCATGCTTCTGCTGAGCCCGGGCACAGACGGGCCCTGGAAACCCTTCACTGCAACAGGGAATCGGCTACCCCGCTGCTGCATCTTGGCATGCGCCTTGGCGAAGGAACTGGCTGTGCTGTTGCTTACCATCTGCTGCGCTGCTCGGCAGCCATCTTTAACGACATGGCCACTTTCATTTCCGCCGGAGTGGCAGATACATCATGCTAACCATATCCGATGCAAGCGAGAAGCGCATAAGCCAAGGCACCGATGCGCATGGCCAGCCTTCGCCTCTTTTACAGCTTGAGCATGTTTCTCAAAAATTTTTCACGCAGAGCCTCTGGAGAAAAAGAAAAACGCTGCTTGCGGTTAATGACGTTAGCATGTTCATAACCCATGGGGAAACAGTCGGGCTTGTGGGCGAATCCGGATGTGGCAAATCCACCCTAGGGCGGCTCGCCTGCGGCTTATTGCAACCGTCTGAAGGGCATATTCTTCTGGATGGGCGTCCCTTGCCGCCGGCCGGGGCCCACAGCTGGGCTACCGGACGTATTCAAATGATCTTTCAGGATCCCGTTTCTTCGCTCAATCCAAGGCTGTGTGTACGTTCCTCCATAGCGGAACCACTGGCAGCCAAACACGTTGGCCGTGTTGAAAGAAACAATATGGCTGATGCAATCCTGAGCGAAGTAGGCCTTGACGGACTTGGGAGCCGTTATCCTCACGAATTTTCCGGCGGTCAGCGTCAGCGCATTGCTATAGCCCGTGCCCTCATTACGCGACCGGACCTGGTCATTTGTGACGAGCCGGTTTCGGCGTTGGATGCCTCAATACAAGCACAAACGCTTAATCTGTTGCGCTCAGTACAAGAGCGTTTTGGCCCCGCCTACTTGTTTATTTCTCACGATTTGGCTGTAGTGGGTTTCCTGTGCAAAAGAATTATCGTCATGTATTTGGGAAGCATTGTTGAAGAAGGCTCCACGGAGCAGATTTTTACAACTTCCGCGCATCCCTATACCCAGGCATTGCTGGCTGCCATTCCCAGCGGAGACGAGACAACGGAATATGCCCCCCCCCGGGAAGGAGAACTCCCTAATCCGCTTTCCCCTCCCACGGGCTGCCATTTTCACCCTCGCTGCCCGCATGCGCATGCTATCTGTCGTAGCGAGCCACCCACATGGAAGACTCTTGCCCCTGGCCACAGGGTACGCTGCTGGCTCGTGTAGCAAGCATTCACCAGTCTCTGGGTTTACCCACAGAGCTGCGGGGGATATCCGCACCAAAGTCATATTTTCCCGGCCGTTCTTCGTCACGCAACTGTGAGCGGGCGAAACGGATTAAGGATGCACGCAATTCCTCAGGGTCAGCATTTGCCTCGGGAACGACAAAAGCCTTCAACCTGAAGCCTTCCTCAACACGCATGAGCCGTACAGCGCAACTGTGTACACCGTCACAACGTTCAAGAACTTTGGCCACATGCTGGGGGTACACGTTAATACCACCCACCTGAACCGCTTTGTCGATGCGTGCTCCTGGTCGCAAATGACGATCATCCAGCCAGGTGACGGTATCCATCAGAGGATACTGACGCAGACCATCATCCGGCAAAAGGCGTTCCAGTGTGCCACGCCCATTTCCCCTTCCCCGCCGAACATGGGGCAGTAACTCAAAGGGAGCATCCGGATGCTTTCGGTAACAAAATGCCCCGACTTCTGAAGAACCAAATATCTCAATAACACAAAAACCGTAATGCAACAGAGTTTGCAGTACTTCAGACGGCGTAGGGGAAGTCGCCGTAAAAACAGTGATGTCTGTCCCCCGTTTCTCTGCTCCGCATACCCAGTGTTGCAACGTCACGAATCTGCTCCATATAAGCGGAATGCTGATAACCATGTCTCCGGGGCGCATCTGCGCGGCAACTGCTGTCGGCAGTAAGGGCACAGTACGAAAAGGAATTCCCAGGCTTAACGGCAGCAAGAGTCCAAAGGTAAATCCATACATATGGTGCAGCGGTGCAGAAACCAACGCTGCCGTTCTGTCTTCCACAAGCGGAGCAACACTGGTGATCTCCTGGCGCAAATGGCTTTCCCTGTGAGTGCAGGGTTTAGGCACTCCCGTTGTTCCAGAAGTAAAAAATGTGACAAGACGTTCCCCACACTCCCATTGTGCAAGTGCGGCCTTGGCAAGTTCACCACATGTTTCGTCTATGCGCGGCACAGGTACTTCCGTGTGGAACATGGTGTTGACCTGTTGCGTCACGTTTTCCACAGCTTCACGATCCAGCCCCAATGCTTCCCATCGCGATCTGCCAAATTCCTGTGTTGCATGCGTGTCAGAAAAACATAACGACGTACGGCGCTGGATGACTGCCCGCGTCATGGACTGCACAATAGCTGTAAAAGCACAGAGCCCGAGATGCGGTATCCTCTCCAGTGGCCATGATTTCATAGTGCACTCCGTGCCTGTACAACCACACCTCGCCCACCGCATGTTGAACGGCATAGACAGTCAACAGCGGCAGTCTCTCCCCTATGGATTGCTGCCAAGGCATGGACAACATCCAGTGCATGCGTCATGGGGCCATGCCCCCACTGAGGCTCATGGTCTGTTCCATTTTGCGAACACGCTGTGCCGGAAAGAAAAACCGAGATGCCCCGGTCTGCATCTGCTCCCCAAAGCGTACGCAGGCGTGGCAGGCCAGGCGTTTCGCACTTAAGGCAAAAAAATGCAGCGCCTTCCGTCAGTGGCAGGCCATCACGAAATAATTGCGGGCAGCAGGCAGAAAAACGGCTGTCCACTTCGTCAACAACGCCGAGCAAGACAACATCTGCGCGTTGCGAAGAAAGCAGGGCTGTCGCTGTGGTTAATGCACCAGCAAAGGAAAGTTCGAACTGCGAAACAGTAAAACACGGCCCATGGATACCTAGTAACAGACTCAACAGCCCTGTCCCCACATTATTTACGGCATGGGAGAACGCAGTAGGCGAAGACAGTTGGGGCCCGTTATCAATGATCGAATCCATGAAGTTCATGTTCATTTGGACACAGCTGAATGCTGTGCCCAGAACAAGTGCCATGCGGGACTCCATTGCCTCATGGGGCAGGCCGGCCTGCTGCAGAGCATCAAAGGCGGCCAACAGTGCCATTCGCGCATAAAAAGGAACGCGCCGCAGTTTTTTTGCAGGCAGATATGCGGCCAAACGTGCGATGTCAGGTCGAACCTTGTCAGCAGGTTCTGAAAAAGCAGGTGAAGCATGGGGCCAAGGCATATCCTTAACAATCTCAATGGAATCCTTGCCGCCAGTGCTGTGCACCACCCCTACACCTGTCACAGAGAGAAAAGGAATCGCTTTCATCTGGCTAACCCCAGTACCAGGGCAGCATTGCCACCGCCGAATCCCAATGATGTCGACAATGCATACGGCCTTGTTACAGGCTGCACTTCGCGTGTCGGGGCAAAACCGATTTCAGGATCAGGTGTGACAAAGCCCTGCGTGGCTGGTACAAAACCACTGTGCAATGCAGCCAGGGCAAGAACAGCCTCCAATGCACCGGCAGCACCAAGAGTATGGCCCGTACCCCCTTTGCTGCCCCATACTGGAGTATGAGGCAGCAGGGCGTGCAGCACCTGCCCCTCGACTCTGTCATTCTCCCGCGTAGCTGTGCCGTGGGCATTAACGAATGCAATATCCTCTTGAGATATTGCCGCTTGCGCCAATGCCAGGGCAATGGCATCACGTAATCCCCGCCCTTCTGGGTGTGGTGCAGTAATATGATACGCGTCTGACGCGCTGCCAAAACCCAATATGCGCCCCAATACAGGTGCATTGCGACGTTTGGCAAAAGCAGCGTCCTCAAGCACCAATGCGGCAGCCCCCTCACCCAAATTCAATCCATTGCGATTTCTGTCAAAGGGGCGACACGGTGTGTCAGAAGAAATCATAAGGCGTGCAAAGCCAGTATGCGGCACAAGACTCAGGGCGTCAGCACCGCCGCAAATGGCACAGAAGCACTGGCCCGTGGCAATGAGATCCGCAGCAATACCCACCGCATCCGCTCCGGAAGTACAGGCATCGGTAATGGTAAGGCGTTGCCCACAGGCGTCGGGCACCAGTTGCAGTGCAAGGTTGGACGAGAAATAATCCTCAATATCACCACCAGCTGTGGCGTCATTGCATTCTTTTACAGTGCCCGAGGTATCGGCGTTAGCAGTGAGGGTGCGGTTTGCTCTGTAAGACGCCAAAAAGTGTAATGCACTGCCAGCAGTGGTACCAAAGACTACGCTTGCTTCCCTTTGTGCCCACAGTGGCAATTGTGCCATAGAAAGTGCCTGAGTCACAACTTCATGCGCAAGACAATAGGTATCCCAGGCAGAATGCCTCCGCCTTCCCGGAAATAAGGCTTCACCTATGGAAAAAAAGGGGTAGGGAAGCGCCTGTTTATCAAGATGTTGAGAAGACGTAAGATGCTTTCGGGCATTTTCCAGACCGCGCAATGCAGCATGAGGATTTGTACCCGCTGCACACAGACAAGCCATGCCCGTCACAACGACGTCCATTGCTTCCTCAATTACCTGTCTGGCGTGAAAGAATGAAATCCGCCAAACCACGTATAGATGTAAATGCCTGTCGCGCTTCTTCAGCGTCAGCTATGGCGACGCCAAATTCCTTCTCAACAATGACAACAAGCTCGACAGCATCCAAAGAATCAAGCATCAAGCCCTTCTCTGTATCAAAAAGCGGAAGGTCAGAATCAATATCCTCCGGAGTAATGTCATCCAATCGCAAACCAGTAATAATAAGTGTTTTTAAGGAATTTTCTATGTCATTTTTGGTCATGTTTATACCTACATGTGTTATTATATTGATAAGATAATCATGTATAAGTTTTGCAATACTTCAAAAAATGTTCTATTTGCTGTAATACCTTGATAATTCTGTGAGATAGGAGTTAAACAACAATGTAGCGTCACTATTGTCTATTCTACCATCAAGGAACATATCTGCGACCTTGCAAAATGACTCCATTGGCTGCGCAAGATGAGGATTTGTACTGTCTATGGCTGCAAGGTAAATAAATAAGTTATTTGTTATTGCATTAAAACCTAATGTCAGTTTTAAGCCCATATTCTTCTGTAGATACCGCATCTGTATGCAGTCCGAAGGGGAATATACGTTGGAAAATATGAATATTTTTGATTGAAGAACGTTTTCTTGCAACATTGGCAGCAGATTAAATTGAAATGTATCTCTTTTTGAATTTATATCGTCATATTGTGATGTTATACTAACTTTATTAAAAATTTTATTAAAATAATCAAGTTTATTCTCAAATTTGTAATATTGAAATATAGAAATCTGTGGACACAGTGCTATACATTTTGAATATTTAAGTAAATATGATATATAAATAGATGCAAATGCACCATTTGAGCTGCTTATAAATGTAATATTATTATATTCTATATTATGAATATCACATATTTTTTTTATAATATCAAAAAGTCCATTGACAACAGAATCATCACGAGTTCCATAATAAAAACAAATTGCTTTTTGTGCAAAATTTATTTGACGTGAAGGATCATCAATATATAAGCAATATCCATCAAATACTGAACTATATGTCTTCCTCATAAAAGAAGGATATGCACGATGGATAGCATATGCTGAAAGAAATACATACAATCTTTTTTTAGTTGATGGTAAAAGGCAGCATTCATAAGTAAATGAATGGTGATGTATGCTGAGTCTGTTGTAATGGGCTGTTGTCAATTCCGATAATTGTATATGTTTTGTACTGGTATTAAAGGCTACATATATATTTAAGCGTTCTCGTGCTAAACTTCCTTCTGAAAGCTCCATTTCCAAAAATAATCCGTCCTCTGTAAGAAAAAACGGTGAAGACGCGTAGAGTTTTTCCTGATTTCGGATAAAATGGAGAAGAGGATTTTCTTCGTAAAGTTGGATGTTACGTCCTTTGAGAAATTTCTTATAATTAGCGATACTAAATTTCTTGCTTGGATTCCTGCCCTCTTTTGCTCCAAATTCAAGAAAATGTTTTGCAGGGTCAACCTGTGCCCGAAGGACATCCTGATTATTTTCCAGGTAGTAACCAGCATCAAACAGCGGAGAACTACCCAGTAGATCCATATCATTCATAATAAACCTTGCGATTACGCCCTCTATTTATACCCACATATCATAAAAATTAAAAAACTGATATGGATAATTCTTTACTACAGCTTCCATGGCCCTTGCAAAACGTACAGCGTAGGGTCGAAAGGCATCAGGTTCACGGTGTGACAAACCTCTTGGCACGTCAATATGTTCTACATGCCAAACGGTAGCAAGCCCCTTTTCACGGACAGTAAACAGCATAAGCAGGTCTGCTCCTGTCGAGGAAGCTAGTACATAGGCACTCATGGGCAGGCAGATCTCGCCGCCCAAAAAAGGGGTTTTGACACAGTGGTGCATGGGCGTATGGGCAGGCAGTCGGTCTCCCATAAGGCACACAATTTCACCCCGTTTAAGCGCTGCCGACGCCTCTACCAGTGAACCAACTGGGTCGGATGCATCAATAACATGAAAAGGTTTGCCCTTTCCTCTCTCGAAATAATGCTTGTCTGGATCCCCAGGGGTTTTCATTTGCACAATGTTTACTGGCGTATCAAATTGCTCCAAACCCGCAAGACCTGTCTGCCATGTACCGATGTGCGCAGAGAGGATAATACAGCCTTTGGGATTTTTCCCGGCTTCAGACAGACAATGATATGCATACGGAGCCGTTGCATGTAATAAAAAATGGCCGGTAATACCAGCTACCATACGATCCAGCAGGATATTGCCAAAGGTCCAGTACAGACGATAGACATTGATAATATTATGTAAGGGACCGGCGTCTGGAAAACGATGGGCAAGATACGCCGTACAGCGATGTCGAACTCGGGGCAGAAGTGTATAATACAAAACTACAAAAAACAGAACGAAACGCGCAAAAACAACTAGTCTGCACCGTACCATACATTCAAAAAAAGCGTAGCGAAATTTAGAACCCAGATTACGCATTGTTTCCGGGTATTCAACTGTCATATTGGCGCTCCCGAAGCCCGCGATAAATCACATAAGACAATGCTCCGACAGTACATCCGACCAGCAGTCCTAAACAAGGTGCAAGACAAAATCCCCCCAAAATCCAGTCTATCAGACGTTGAGGAGCCTCATAACCAAGCGTACGGAGCGAAAATTCCGTTAGCCAGCTGCCATGACGGAGACGATATCCCACAAGGATTCCCAGGCCAGGCACGATTGGCGGCCAGGCAAGGGGAATAATTGCCAATGCACATATACGGTTCAGTCTAAGCCATCCTATGCACAACAAAAGCAGGATGCTCTGCACCCCAGGCAGAGGAAGTGAGGAAATAACCATGGAAATTCCTGCGGAGCGTGCGAGCTCTGCAGGAGTGGCCTTATTTGATAGCAAACGGTGCAGCAATGCCATGGGATGCCATAAGGAAACCCTGCCATCTGCAGCCACACTGCATTGCCTGAAAGGCACAGGAACAAGCGCACGCAAGGTAAGTCGAGTATTGAGCAGCGAAATGTTAATGTTATCCTTTAAGGAATGAAAATGTGATACACGCTCCTGTGCCGGCGGGTAATAAACGCGCACGTCAACCTCACGTATAGCAAATCCGGCCCATGAAGCACGCACAAGCACTTCAATTTCGAAGGCATAACCTTGCTCAGAAAGAGTAAGGCAGCCCAGCGCACAGAGCGGATACGCACGAAAACCACTCTGCATATCATGTACTGACACACCTGTCTGCACACGCATCCAAAAGGCAGAAAATGCACGTCCGAAACGTGATGCACGGGGTATATGCGGAACAGAGAAATCACGACAGCCAACAATAAATGCATCGGGATACAACTGCACCATTTCCCAGATGCGTCCGATGTCTTCAGGATAATGCTGTCCATCCGCATCCAGCGTGATCATGTGGGTGGCCCCGGCATTTCTTGCAGCCCTGGCACCCGTCATCAACGCAGCCCCCTTACCTTGATTGCATGGATGACGTACCAGCAGTATTGGCAAATCCACCAGCGTTTCTGGCCCTCCATCTGAGGAGCCGTCGTCTATGACAATCACAAGTGAGCATTGATGCAGAGCCCGTTCGACTACATTGCGCAGATTGCTCTTATGGTTATATACGGGAATGACTACCGCTGGTACGGATTTCATACAGGAGTACCTTTTCGCCAGCTTGCACAAAACAGACGATAAAATTCTGGTTGTTCAAGGAGAAGATTTCCATCCAGGCCAAGCATAAGTTGTGTTGAGGAGGCCGTCGTCGTGATAGTACCTTCCGCATCTTTAATGCAATAGGTAAAGTCCAGCGTAGCAGCCTCATTCCACAGTAGCATGGTATGAATGGCATAGGTTTGCCCATAGTACAGAGGCCGTCTGAAATCCAGCTGCAGCAATTTAACTGGAACTATGACATCATGTTCCAAGAAATCTGTGTAACTGATCCCATACCGTCGTCCCAAAGCCTCACGACCATCCTCCAGCCAGCTGGCATAATGCCCATGCCACATGATCCTGACTGCATCCACTTCTCCGAAACGAACAGTACGCTCCACGCAGACATGCAGCGCAGGCTCGTCCCCCCTGAGCTCATAGTTCTTGTGACGGACACGTCGATGCGGCCTCATACACGTCTCCTTCCAGCTGAAAACGGGCAGCCACGGCATCACCACAGAAAAGGACGCAGTCCCATAAACATGGTTTCCGACCGGGGTAAATATGAAGATCCATTTCAGTATGCGGTCCTACTGGCATAAAAAATTTTGCCTGAGGCACACGTTCAAGCGTAAAGGCAGAAAAGCAGTCTTCCAATGTTATCTGAGCAAGCATGATTTGTACAACTGCGGGAAGAACCGGCCTGCCGGGGAAATGCCCGGTAAAAACGGCACTCTTTTCACTAGAAAAAAAAGTGACGCGACCAGCCGCCATCGGGCAGTTGTTCAATCCTGCCAGATGCTGCGCGTACGGCATTACGCATAATGCTCACGGCTGCTCAGCCTTTGCAAAAACGATGCGCATGGCCAGCCCGTTGTTATCTTCTTTATAGAGGCATTGCAGGCAACCTGCCTTGTGTTCAAAATCGGCTTTCCATCCACTTCCCGCCGCCTGCATTGCGTCGGAACTTTGCCGTTCTGAAGTTAATGCAGCTGCCACGCGATACATGGCCCGTCCCAGAAGATGTAGCAGATGCTTTTCTCGAGAGCGTTCTCCCAGTGCTAAGGTGCAGTTCAGGGTTAGCGTATCCGTATCTTCTGTACGAACATATGTACAGGTGCCCAGCGTACGCCCGTATGACAGTACAAGTACCAGCTTCCCTTCCCCTGTGCTCCCTAAAAACATCTCTCCCTGCATTGGCAGAATATGCCCGTTGAGATGGACACGCATGGCAAACTGGCAGGACACAGGACTGGCAACATGCACAGGATACAGTACGGTATCATTCCGTGCTGTGCATCCCAATACAAAAACGATACATACTATCGAGTAGAAAAGGCAAGGCAACTTCATATTGTTGTTTCTTCTATTGGTGCACAAAGACGCGGAAGCAGCCACAGTGCTGCAGGCGATTCAATAAGCAGCCCCCAGAAAATGACTTCCCCCATGCTCCGCAAAGCAGGATGCTGTGCCAGCGCGAGTAACCCCATACCTGTCAAAGTTGTGAGGGAAGAAACAAGAATTGCCCTCTCCACGCCTGTTCTCACTCCATTTGCCAAGTCATGAGTTACAAGGATGCCATGATCCGCAGCAAGCCCCAACACCATCGGCATGGCAGCCATGCCAGCCAGCGTCAGAGAATGCCCAGATGCAGCCATCCAAGCCAGAATACAGCCAATGGAACACAATGGTGGTAAAGATGCAAGTAAGGCTTGCCGTATGTCACGAAAGTCGAGAAATAACAGAACAAGACAAACCAGCCAAGCTACAGGTACAAGATGCTTCTCTTCTTCAAATTTTTGCAACAGCATTGACTCGAGACTGCCAGCATCAATGGCGGAAACATGCGTGGCCAAACGCGGCTCAAGGTAAGATATATCCACATGCGAATCAGCGTACAGCAGGATTTGCACCTGGCTGTCAGGAGTATTTACAGGCATGTATGTATCCAGCAGGTCACCAAAACCGGCAGCACGAAGACACTCCAGATCAAATGTTGCTACAGGGGCGCGCAATAGTTCCAAAAATGGATCGAATGCTTCGGCAGAGAATCCATAGTGTTTTCCTGCTGCCAGAATCTTCTCCCGCAGTTCAGCGCCATGTTCATCTATATATGTCATCCAGCGTTGCACATTGTTCCGTAGTTCTTCGGGTGTAGGCAAAAAGGCTGTAAGTGTGCTCACAGATGTATGAGGAGCCTGTGCTCTAAACGCGGCTGCCATCTCCCGTGCGAGTTCCAGTGCTTCTTCACGCGTTTGGCCTTCCACCACAAAGGCATGCCTTTCACGCATGCCCCAAATATGCTGCAATGTCTGCGACTCCTGTTTCAGACGGGGCACTTCTGCTCCCATCGTACGCGGAGAAACATCAATACGCAGCAGATGGTACAACCCCATGCCCACGCCAAGCAAAAAACAGACGCAGCATGTAACACGCCATAAAACAGGTAGTTGCCGTAACGCATGGGCACGGCGCTTATATAGCATCGGAGTGGCAAACCATGGGCATACCGGCAGTAAAGTGACAGCCAGAACAAAACCGACACCTAACGTCAGCAAAGCAAAACAGGCCAACTGGCGGACGGCTGGAATGCCGGAAAACATCAATACAACAAAGCCAGAGGCGTTCAGCAGAAAACTTTGCAACAAAGGGGGTGAAACTATTGGTAAAATTTGTTCTGCCGGACGGCCACAACGCAGTGCAAAGTGCATATGTACGGCATAGTCCTCGGCCACGCCAAGCACAGAGGCACCGAACCCGAGGGCCAGTCCTGAAAGCACTGGATAAGCTAAAGACATGGTGGCAAGCGCGACCGTTGCCGCAAAGCACGGAAGGAGCAATAACCACACAGCGCCCGCAGACCGCACCAGCATCACATAGATACTGCAAAAACAGAGCAAGGAAATACCCACAATATTTGTCACATCCTGACGAATAACCCGGGCATTGATGGCACTGTGCTGCAGCCCCCCCACAACAAGAACATGCATGTCAGGTGCAAGGTGAACACGCAAGGACCTGTCCAATGCGTCCATAAGACGTGTTGCGGCATCAACATTGTGGATGGAATGAAGAAAACGTAGTGTCAATAGCACATGTCTTTCATCGGCACTGACAGGATAGCCTGTAATAGGATCCGGCAGTATTGCAGTATCTGCACCTGTAGACAGCCTGGAAAGAATGATGGAGCGTAAGCCTAGAGGGTCTGCACGCAGCCAATCCTTGGCAGGTCCAACAGTCAGCACATTAGCCAGCATGTTGCTTGCCAAAGCGATAGACTTTTCAATGTGCTTTGCTTCTGAAGCAAGGAGTAAATGACGGAGTGCTTTGTCATCAAAAAAATATGGCAAGAGCCCCATGACTGCCTGCGATTCTGGCATGTTCACAAAGGCAGGCCGTGCTAAATCTTTAGGAATATCTCGCGCAACAGCGTCTGCAACAGCGGTCAGCTCATATTTTTTCTCTGTGCTGTCGGTGGAAATATCTACGAAAAGCAAACGTGAAGCAGGAAGCACATCCATATTCCTGACTATTGTACGGGCATGTAGGTCATCATCAGGGAAAAATGGCAGGATACTCGTGTCTTGCCGCATATGTACTACAGTGCAGGCTGCAAATCCCCAGAAGAGGACAATGAATACGAAGCACAGAATTCTGTGTCTCTTGATGGCGTGGTATAGCGTAACAATACCATTTATGCCCATGAGAGCGTATTCTTTAATCGCCGACAGTATCCTGCAGAAGGTATGTATTGCAGTGGTCGGGTAGGGGCTCGTTTAAGTATATATTTTTGAATGAAATGCGCACACTGTCACCATTGGACTCAACAAAGGTCAGACGAAGCACACGAGAGAAATCCGCAGAAAAAAGGACTTCCATCTTGGAGAAAAGAGATTGGCGTAAAGGATAAAGATGCAATTCTGGTATATTGGAATCAGGGCAGATAATGTGATACGACGATTGCAGCATAGCCGGGTTCAGGCGGACCCATTCAATCATATGCCGCAGAACGGCAGTCATGAGCATACGCCCTTCCTTATCTGCTGGGCGGCAGTTGTCCGGCGAACCATCCCAGAAGGCTCCCTGCCCATTCTTGAAAATGAAGCCTGACGCCAGTGGATGTGTATACCCCCAAAGCAGGCTGTCTCCCAAGGCATGCTTCTCATGACGTTCCGTTGAATCCCCCTTGCGTTTCAAGCAAAAGTATCCATTCGAGGTCAAGGGACGAGAAAGCAGGGACATACGCTTTTCCTGAACAAATTCCGCACGTAGTGTGCGTATTTGAGAACTGTATTGCGCAACCCTGTGCAGCATTTGAGCAGCCACAGTTTCGCTGTTTTGCGCCATTTCTGCAGCTGCTGCGCACTGCATAAGCAAAGCATGAGCAAGCAGCAAGAGCAAGAATACACAGACAATGCTACGCATTATACGTTTTCAGGAATAAAAATTTTAAATGTCCCGCGAGCCAGGAGCTTCTTGCCGGCACGCACTTCTCCTTCTGCCACAACAATGCCGTTAAAAAATGCTTTTGTGTGTGTGGCAACAATGAGCTGTTGGCCAAGTCGCGCATCTCCCAGCACTTCCACATCGCGCAGAGCTGCCAGATACCCCACGGTAGGAATATGTTCCCCATTATCCCTGAGATTGGCTCCAGCCCCGGCAGCAAAACATTGGGCGAACAATTCAGCAAAGGCTGCACGTTCCAGCAAACCATCAGAACGTAAAAAGGGATTACCCTGGCGCACACACACTGTTGCCCGGACTTCTTCCAAAGACCACGCTAAAAGCTCGTCCAGCAGAAGCATAGGCTTCCGATGCGGCAAGAGGTATTCCAGACTGTTCACGGGCCTAAAGTGTACTGATTAACAAATTTTTCTGAATATCCTGATGTAGCAGGGAGACCCACTTATTGTAATGAGGATGAATACGGACACTGCCGTTCTTGGTTGTGTAATCCATGTTGACACTGCTTTTGTAGGTAATGTCATAATGCGTGGATGTGTAGGGAATATCCACAACAACCGTATGTTTGCCCCGCACGACAATTGTGGCTTCGATCAAAGCGGAAGATGGTTCAGTAATACGCCAGCCACGCTCATAGCAGGCCTTGGCGATGGCATCGTGCATTTTTTTCTGTGTCATGCTGCTGGATGTATTTATCGGCACGTCATAGGCGAAAGCCCCAATCTGCTGACCCGCGCGGCAGGCACAAAGAGCAAAAACAGTTAGAAAGGCAACGTATAGAAGACGATAATGCATAAGCACCTCTCAAAAATTTATGAATATGCTTCTGCTGCTAACTGTGTAGCATACAACTGACGCACATAACGCATCATGGCCCTGTGCGGCAATGGGGTAGCAGCAAAATCCCTTGGATAGACTGCCTGCAAAAATTCCATACGGATACGCATTGGATGAAACAACTTTCCATGTGGCGGAAAAACATTAAAACTATTATGCACTAGAAGAGGTAACACAGGCCGCCCTGACTGCATTGCCAGATGAAAAGCACCAACATGAAAACGGCCCAATGCTCCGGTACGCGTACGATGTCCTTCCGGAAAAATGACAAGAGTAGCTCCTTCACGCAAGCGCTGTAAACAAACAGCTTCCACTTCTTCCGCTGGCAGATTTTCAGCATCAATATACCCGGCACTGCGCATGGCTGGTGCGAAAAAAAACAACAGATGGAATGGCCAGTGTTTGGTCACCAGACATAAGTTGGATTGTTGTTGAGCACCAAGAAGATAAATATCCAAAAAGGACTGGTGATTGCATACCAGGATGGAAGCAGGATGCTGTACAGCTAAATCGTCATTGCGCAGACTGACTGGAAGCCAGGGGTGCAGCCAAAAAAGCATTGAACGTCCATAGCGCCATATATTTCTGCGGCAGACTGCTTGTACGCCGTGTAACGACAATTTGTGTACTATCGCCATTCCAATGACACAGGGATACAAGAACAGCGTCCACAGGATAAAGATGGCATAGATGACCGCACTGGAAAGGATACGGCTGCACTTCTCACCGAATGGTTCCAGCATCCCGCAGTTCACCTATGAAGGTATAAATATCTCCCAAGGTCCGGATAGCTGCAAGAGACTCCTTGTTCTGCAGCTTAAAGTCAAAGGCCTTTTCAAGCACGATTACCATATCCACGATATCCAGGCTGTCCAATCCCAGATCGTCCCGGATTTTTGCATCGGGAACAAGTGCAGCCTGTTCCAGCTCAAATTCTTCAGCCAGTGCTGCATTAACCTTTGTAACAATTGTATCATTGTCCATATAGGCACCTGTCTTCACCGACGCTATGGTTTATAGGTATCAAAAAGGACAACACAGTTACAACCTCCTAACGCAAAACTATTCTTGAGAATCGGTCCTTGCTTGGCGTGTTCTATTGCCGTGAGATGGCGTAGTCCGCCGCAGCGTGTATCAGGGTTGCGCAAGGCTCGTGTTGGAAAGTAAACAGATTGACGTAACATTTCAACACAGAGGATGCTCTCTAATGCACCGCTTGCCGCCATGGTATGCCCCATATGCCCCTTTATGCTGCTTACAGGAGTATGTGCGCCAAACAGTGTGGCAATAGCTTGTCCTTCTGCTATGTCTCCGGCTTCTGTTGCCGTGGCATGTGCGTTAATATAGGCTACCTCGCCAGGACGAATATCTGCATCGTCCAGGGCAGTACGCATGCAGTCAACGATGGCAGCTGTATCTGGATTGGCTATGTTCCTGGCGGATGTGACCATGGCTGCGCCGCACACCTCCCCCAGAATGTTTGCCCCTCGCTCTCGGGCGCTCGTCAAGCTTTCCAACAGCAAGATGCCCGCCCCTTCACCGCATACAACTCCGCTGCGTTCAGTATCAAAAGGCCGCGAAGCCAGCTCTGGCACACATTCGTGTGAAGCAGCTCCCAGCCTGTCAAACGTAGCGGCCACCAGCAAATGGAATTCGTCTGCCCCTCCACACAGCATGAGCTGTTCCCGCCCCGATGCGATGGTCTCATAGCCCAGAGAGATTGCAACCAGTCCAGAGGCACAAGCTGCTGCCGGTGCCAAAGTACGCCCTGTACATGCACATGCCAATGCAATGTTAGCGGCAACGGTGTGGCCCATAATTTTGAAAAAAGTCGTGCTGCGAATACTTTCCACGCTACGCTCGGCGAGAAAGGCCTCAAAGAAGTTGTGCAGCATGGCTGGGCTTCCTAATGTTGAGCCAGCAGCCACACCCATCCTGCGTTCAGGAGTACGCCCAAGACCTGATTGCTCCAGGGCCTCCCAGGCAGCAAGACAGGCAAAAACTGACATGGGCGACATACAGCGACGCAATTCACGAGGTATGCATTTTTGCTGCAATGGCGGCACGATGCCGGCAACCTGACAGGCTACGCCTTCTAAGCAATATTTGGGCAAGGGGGTAAGCGCACAGCGATTGTTCCTCACGCCGTCAAGCATACAGTGTACTCCCTGTCCAAAGGGAGATATAGCCCCCATGCCTGTAATTACTACTCTTTCGCCGTGCATGCCCTGAATTCCTTCAGTACCGTATTATGTCCAAAAGCAAAACCTACTGCCACTGCTGCGCTAACAATGCCGCCAAGCACTCCGGGCAGCAGAACATTCTGCCCAGCAAGAAAAAGGCCTGGGACACGGGTTGACGGAAATAGTGGCATACTGGTCCTCTGGTGGCTCACTCCATACAGGCTCCCTGTACTGCCATAGATCCAGTGGCGCATCGTCAGCGGTGTTGCAGCATCAATGATACGCCATGCTCCACGCAGTCCTGGCACTCGATATTCAATGGCAAGGCGCAAGCTCTCTACTGCCTGTCGTTTCCAAGCAACATAGCTGGAAGGCCGTGGCTGAGGATTTCCCTCAGGAAGATTGGCCGATGGAATGAATAATACAGCCATGACGGGCTTACGACCGTCTGCAGCCGGCCTGCCACAATAGACATAGATGCTGGATTTCGCCATTATGGCTGCCCAAGAAATTTCCGTATCACTTGTGGTCATTTCATAAGGGGAAGGCAGTAAAAACAGGCTTTCATCATCTCGCAGGGCATCGTACGTTTCTGCAAACAACAGCAAGGCTGCATTTGTTTCTGGAAGATCTGCGATATGGTGCAGATAGGCAGGTCTGAGCAGCCCATGTGACAGCAATGACTGGAGCTGGGATGGATGCCCTGTAAAAAAGCATCGTTCACAGGGCATACGCGTTCCATCATTCAGCACCACGCTATGTACGCCCTCGATTGTATCAGCTTCAATAGCATTCACTGCACAGCCGAGCCGCAGGGTAACGCCTGCTTCCTGCAGGGCATGCATCAGAGCATCCACTAGAGCTGCCCCCCCGCCATGCCAGCTGCCGCAAGACTGAAAATACGGTCCTGCTACAAGCGTGTAATCTCGCCAGGATGCCAAGGATGGGGGCACCCCGTACAAGAGACATCGTGAACTGAGCATGGCACGCAAATGGGGAGGAAATCCCGCCTTGTCCAAGTAATCGTTGAGGCATCCTGCATCTGCAAGTATACCTTTTGGTTCACTGTGAATGTCGGGATTCAAGTAGGGTGAAGATGCAAGTTCCTGTGAAATAAGCAGCAAAAAATTTTCCATTGGTTTTCCAGAACCTGGAAACTGCCGCTCAGATGCCGCAACAACAGGCCGGAGCCCAGAAGGCAAACGGTATTCCTTGCCATCTGAAAACATAAAGACATCACTGTGTGACGTAGTGATGCCTTCAAGGGATGCTTCCACACCCAGAACACGTAGCCAACGTCGTAATATACCGTCCCGGTGAACGCCCCCTCCACAGTGAAAGCCAGTATCAAAGCGCAACTCGTTACGTTCAAAACCACGCAACAGTGGTGCAGCATGATCACAGGCCTCAATGAGTGTTACACCATGTCCTTGTCGTGCTAACAACAACGCAGCAGTCATACCGGTAATGCCGCTGCCGATGACAACGCAGCGCATCAGCCAACCTCCAGAATGATGCAGGCGTTGGCACCACCAAAGCCTGCAGCGTTATTCATGACAACATGCGGGGGGTGTTCACGGCGTTGTGTCAGCACAGGGATACCCATCGTGTCTGGGCCTGGTTCCTCATAATTGCGGGTTCCAGCAGTAAAACCTTCTTGGGCCATAAGAATAACGTAGGCAAGCTGCGAGGCTCCGGACATCCAAAGTTCATGCCCTGTAAGGCTCTTGAGCGCCATGACTGGCGGGCAGGACGCACCAAACACAGCAAGCAGGTTTGCTGCTTCTGCTGCGTCCCCCAAAGGGGTGGAAGTAGCGTGTGCATTAATAAGATCAATATCTCGTGTCGTGAGGCCCGCATCCAGCAGCGCAGACTGCATGGCCCGCGCCAGGCCATGCTGGTCAGGCACTGTAAGTGAGGTACCGTCAGCGCTCCAGCCAAAGCCCAATATTTCACCCAGGATACGTGCGCCACGTTGCCTGGCCAAACTATACTCTTCAAGTACCAGGGCGGCTGCACCTCCACTGGGTATCAGTCCGTCCCGCTCCCTGTCGAATGGACGGGAAGCATCTTGTGCTGGGGAATGCGTCGAAAAGGCTCCAAGGCCATCAAATGCGCATACTGCCTGCCAATTCAGCTCTTGCGCTGCCCCACACAGCACTCTGTCCAGCCGTCCGAGGCGTATCTGATCGGCAGCCTGGCCAACAGCATAGGCACCGCTGGCGCAGGCGGCGCTTACCGTCCAACTGGGACCGGTATTGCCCAAAAGAACGTTGAGATTCATACTGATGGTAGAATTCATGCCACGAAAAATATGTCCACTCCCCATTCCTGTTGTTGTACCAGCATACTCCAGAGCTTTCCGCTGCTCCAGCACGGATAATACTGTGGAATCATTGCCAAAGATTAGCCCACAGCGTTCGGAGCGCATATCAGTGACATCAAGGCATGCCTGTTCCAGTGCATCCAGTGCCGCAGCATAGGCTTGAACGGCGAAATCCGGCATGCTCTTACGGTGCTTGCGCCCCAGATATGTGCCCGGGTCAAAACCTGAAATGCGTCCGGTCAGAGTACTGCGAAAGCCATGCTGCAACCTTTCCGGTTCTGAAACAATGCCTGAATGGCCATAGTACAAGGCCTCCGTAACTGCTGAACGTGTAAGGCCAAGCACTGAAACAAGCCCTACTCCGGTAATAGCAACACGTCGCATGGCTACATATAGAGGCCGCCGTTAACGGAAAGAACTTGTCCCGTTACGTACGATGCCATAGGGGAACAGAGAAAACGCACACAACCAGCAACTTCCTCCGGGGTGCCCGGTCTCCCCAATGGCACATTCTTCATGTATTCCTTAAGAGGAAGCCCTTCCGTCATTGCAGTGGTAATAAAACCCGGGGCCACGGCGTTAACAAGTACATTGCGGCGCCCCAGTTCTCGTGCCAGGGCCCGCGTGGCCCCCATAAGTCCGGCCTTGGCCGTGGCATAGTTTACCTGACCTGCCATGCCCATTTGCCCAGATGTGGAGACAATGGTCACAATGCGGCCGCGTCGCGCCCGTTGCATCAGGGGAACGAGTTTGTGTGTTACATAAAAAAATCCATTGAGATGCACGTCAAGCACATCGTTCCACTGTGTGTCTGACATAAGTCCAAACATCACATCACGGGTAATACCCGCATTGTTGATGAGCGCAAAGGGTGTATGCAGTTCAAGCAAAGGGTCAAGCGCAGCATTGATGGCGGCAACGTCAGTCACATCAAAAGGCAATGTAACGCACTGTCGGCCCAGTGCCGTTATTGCCTGGCATATATCTTGCGCAGCTGCGCAATTGCTGCGATAATGCAGCCAGATGTCAAAGCCGTCAGCTGCCAGGCCCAGTGCCACGGCTTTGCCTATGCCCCCAGAACCGCCTGTAACCAGCGCAATGGGGGCTGTGTCACGATTTTCCTCTTGGGCTTGCATACTCGTCATTCTTCCTTTAATGCTCAATAACAGGTAAGGCACATTTCAGGCTCATTCAAGACAACCGTAATGAAGGTAACATATGAAGACTGTTGCATTATGCGCGATAGCGATTTTTTTGTCCACGACATGTGCATGCAGTTGGGTAGGCAGAACAGCCGGCAAGGCTCAGGCCAAGATGGAAAGGAAAATTGAGTCTGTGGAACACGGCTATAAAGAAGGCTATGCATCAGAAACAAAAAAACGTTGAACTGCAACACCGTTCTTTGCAGGTGGCGTCATATGCAAATTCTTTATATTGGTGGCTCCATGCTGCTGAGGGCATTGCGGCATCAGGGGCATTATGTCTTCACCGTCGGTATTGAAGACACATTTGATGTCGTCATCCATCACCCCTTTACGACGGCACAACTTTTACAGCGTATTGCTGATGCGGGATTTCACGCTGACGTTCTTTTCTACTGTGACAATGGCAATATGCCTTTGCTGCTTGACCCGCAGTATATACCCTTGCCTTCCATATGGTATTCCATTGATACCTATTGCAATCCCTGGCACATTCCCTACGGGCATGCTTTTGACCTTGTCCTCGTAGCACAAAAGGATTTCGTTCGCCTCTTTGCAGATGAGGGCATGCAGTCTCACTGGTTTCCCCTTTTCAGCCAAACGCCATATACCGTATCTGCTGCAGAAAAACTCACGAGGGACATCCCAGTTTCCTTTGTGGGCACA
Organism: Desulfovibrio sp.; assembly: GCA_017454325.1. Lineage (GTDB taxonomy): Bacteria > Desulfobacterota > Desulfovibrionia > Desulfovibrionales > Desulfovibrionaceae > Desulfovibrio. Next base: position 28,897 of record JAFTDG010000094.1, read on the forward strand.
CTAGGGCACAAAAACAACCCTGAGAGAAAGCCATTTCTCAAGGCATTCCGTAAGCTACATCCTCTCTTCGTTCACTCTGGTGCTTTCATGCCGGTATTCACCCGCAGTCATATCGTACTCAACCAGTCTGCATTTTCAGAAGTCAATTTCCGATGTTTTGAAGCCATATCCTGTGGTGCGGCGTTGCTCACAGAGCGCTGTAACAACGGTCTGGAAAATTTGTTCATCCCAGGAGAAGAAATACTACCCCCATATACGCGCGGTGATGCAGCCGGTGCTGCTGCAATTGCAGCTCAGGCTCTTGCCAGCCCGCAACGACTGAAAGAAATTGCCAGGGCCGGTCTTGCAGCTCTGCACGCCCGTCATACGGATACGATACGGGCCGCAATGCTCGTATCCCTATTTTCACACCTACTTGCCTCACGCGCACATGAGGCCAGGCTGTCGTGTGAACTGGAACGCCGTGATGCGCTGGTTCGCGGAGCATTCGGCATACTGGCCAGTGACCTTGACTCACCGCAACTGACAGCACACCGCAATTTTTATGCACGTTTGGCCACGCAACGATAGCCGCGACGCATAAAGCGGGATAAACGCCTTTCCTAGCCTGTGCACGAACCCTGCGAGAGTAGACACAAATCGCCTTGACAGGGCAGGACTGCACAGATAATCATCGAACCTTCCCATTTTGTCCCAGACTACCTATATACACCATTTTGAGGTCAGTTATGTCCGACGTACGTTCCACGTATACAGACAGTTGTGGTTTCTACGGTCGCCACACTCCCCACGAATTGGCAGAGACCTGGGGCACACCCCTGTATGTGTATAATGAAGCCATCCTTCGCCGTTGCTGCCGTGATCTGAAGGCGCTCTCTTCCCATCCTGCCTTTGGTGTCAATTATTCTGTTAAAGCCAACGCCAATCCATCTCTCTTGCGTATCATACATGATGAGGGTCTTGTGGTAGATGCCATGAGCCCAGGTGAACTGTATATGGATGAGCTGGCCGGCTTTAAGCGGGATGAGATACTCTACATCTCTAACAACAATTCTGAAGAAGAACTGCGTCATGCTGTGGCCCACAGCCATCTGGTCAGTGTGGATTCTCTTGCACAGCTTGAAACCCTTGGCCGCGTAAATCCTAATGGCAGGGTAATGGTGCGCTTTAACCCAGGTATAGGTGCAGGCCATCATGCCAAGGTGGTTACAGCCGGCAAAGCCACAAAATTCGGTGTTGCTCCCGACGATCTTAATACCGTACTGAAACTTCTGTCACAGCATGGCCTTGTACTTGCCGGTGTCAATCAGCATATAGGCTCTCTGTTCATGGAAGCAGAAGGCTACCTTGCAGCTGCCAACGTGCTGCTTGCACTTGTTGAAGCCCTTCCTCCCCGCATGCTGCAACAACTCGAAGTCATTGATTTCGGAGGAGGCTTTGGCATACCTTATCATAAATATGAACAGGAGTCCCGCCTCGACATGGCTACACTTGGCGCAAGCCTGCACGCTCGCATCACTTCTTGGGCGGAACAATGTGGCTATACGGGACGTTTTCTTGTTGAACCAGGTCGCTACGTGGTTGCAGAATGTGGCATTCTGCTAGGTCGTGTGCATGCAGTTAAAAACAATGGTAACAAACGCTACGTTGGCACGGATCTGGGCTTCAATGTGCTTGTACGACCAGTCATGTACGACGCTTTTCATGATGTAGAAATCTACGCAGCACAGCATAGGAGCGAACGTCAGGCACTGACGCAGACCATTGTGGGCAATATTTGTGAAAGTGGTGATATTCTTGCCAAAGATAGGCTGCTCCCCACTATGGAAGCTGGAGATATTCTGGGCGTACTTGACGCAGGGGCATATGGCTTTACCATGAGTTCCAATTACAACCAACGCCGCCGCCCCGCTGAAGTGCTTATTGGCCTTGACGGCACAGCACGGTGTATCCGCAGACGTGAAACCCTTGATGATTTAGCACGCTGCATTATCTCCCTGTAGTGGAAATACTGCACACGACAACCCAGTTACGTGATAGACAAGACCATGCCCGCACAGCAGGACAACGCAACTGCGCCTGACCTGAGCGTAACGCCACGGGCCATCTGGCGTCTGACCTGGCCTCAGATGCTGATGATGTACCTGATGTTCTTCATGGGCTTTGTGTCTGTATGGGTAGCCGGACGCATCAGTGCCGATGTGCAGGCCGCATTGGGCCTAGTCAACCAATGCGGTATTTTTCTAATGGTTGTTTCTATGGCTGTATCAAGCGGTGCCACGGCTGCCGTAAGTCAATCACTGGGCGCACGCAAGATACTACGGGCAAAACGTTATATTACTGCCACCATAACCGGCTGTCTCATCCTCGGCCTCATTGTGGGCTTCCTCGGCTGGTTATGCAGCTCTGGCATACTTCACGTTATCATGGTGCCCGAGTCTATTCTGCCCCAAACACGAGAAATGTGGCTTGCCGGCTTGCCCGGCCTACCCGCACAATATCTCTACGCTGCTACAGGTGTCATGTTCCGGGCCACACGACAGGTATTACCCCCCCTGTGGGTAGCGGCCATTGTCTGTCTTTGCAACCTCATAGCCTGCCTCGGACTTGGCCTTGGCTGGTTTGGTATGCCAGCTTGTGGCTACCTTGGGCTTGTTTGGGCTAACGTAGCATCCCAATACCTTGGGGCTATTTGCAACTGCCTTTTGCTCATGCGTTCAGGCTATCTCAGCCGCAGGGCCTTACCCAACCTGCGTTGGCTCAAGCCTGCCCTGCCCTATCTGCTCAAGGTGGCCCTGCCTGCCGGTGCGGCATCACTTGTCTGGCAGTCAGGGTACATGGCTCTGTTCATTCTTGTAGCCTCGCTGCCTCACGACAGCGTCAATGCCCTGGCTGGGCTTACAGCTGGCTTACGTGTGGAGTCATTGCTTTTCCTTCCAGGCATGGCCTTCAATATGAGCGCCGCTGTGCTGGTTGGGAACAGCCTAGGTGAAGGCAAACCTGAACAGGCCCGTCGCCTCGCCCTGAATATGACCGCTGTGGCAGCCGTCATCCTCACAATTGTTGCCATTGCACTTTGGCCATTCAGGCAGGAACTGGCAGCCCTGCTTGCACAAGAATCCGGCGCTCGGGCACAGATTGTGAACTACCTGACCTACAATCTTCTTTCCACGCCATTTTCCATTGCCAGCACGGTCATGGGGGGCGTCATGGTCGGGGCTGGGGCCACACGCTATAACCTGATGATTTTTGGAGGATCATTCTGGGGGCTGCGACTTCCATTGGGATGGCTGCTGGGGCATATGCTCTGGGGCACAGCCTCAGGGGTATTTCTGGCCATGCTTATCTCACAAGTTGTGCAATCCTGCGTAATGATCCACGCCGTGCGTTATTGGAATTGGACGCGCTTTGCCATGCGAGCCCACTGAACAAGCTATGCTTTCATACGGAGCCGTAACCATTGCGAACACTAGCGGCGCCGCACACATACACTGCCAATACACAAGGAGCTACCGTGAACAG
>JAFTDG010000095.1 GCA_017454325.1 Desulfovibrio sp.
ACCGAACCTTGTCCTAAGACGTAGATATATTAGGTATCGGGGGCGGCCTTTCGATGTTCTCTTGTATGACCATTATCCATTCGAGATTCCTGCGCACAGGCACGAAAAGCATCTCTATTATCGCGGGCTGATGCTCTACCTGCGTTGCCTGCTGGACGACGCGGCTTTTGCCGAACTCCCGGGCGAGGACTGCTCCTTTGCGGAACTCATTGCCCTGCCGAGCAAAATACACTCCCTGCTCAACACTGTCTTGGAGCGTGAGGTGGAACAACGCGCCAGACTCCTTGTCGGGCGGGAAGCGTATTTCTGGGGCTGCGGCGCCGCATGGCGCCATTACCGCCGCTTCTTCAGCCAGGTGAACCCCCGTTGCTTTCTGGTGGACGTGGGCAGTGCGCCGGCCACGGCGGACGGGCTGGCCGTGCGCGACCCCGGGCACATGGCGGAAGAATTTGCCCGTGACGGCAACCTGCCCATCGTTGTTTTTGCCCGCAGACTGCATATGTCCGGCATTGAGCAGGCATTGAACCGCTACGGACTGAAACAACGAGAGATCATTTGGGCTCCTTTGGAGGCATAGATGAACAAAAGCGTCATTACTCCCCTTTGCATCTGTGGTTCGCAGGTTTCTGGCAAGGGTTTACTGGCTTCGCTGCTGAACGGGCATCCCGATATCTTCAGCTTTTCCTTCTGGCATGATTTCATGGCTTCAGCCTTGTGTTACCTGTCTGCCTGGAAGCCGCCCCTGCGATACCATTTTGATGAAAAAACCGAAAAATTGTGTGATGTCAGACTGGCCCTTACATGCGCTGGGCGCTGGAATCATCTTGAGGGCTTTGCCCGCCAAGGGTATGTTCCCTTTACTGTTTCGGGCGACAATATAATCAACCTACCTTTCAACCTTGATTTTTATGCGCTCGACAAGCACCTGATGGACAGGTGCAGCACCTTGGAACGGCTGGATGCCCCATCGGTCTTCTGCGAAGCATATGCTGCGCTGGGGCAATACCTGATGCCCGGCGCCCCCTTACCCAAATGGGGCGTGAGCATGCCGCAGGTCGATTTTTTCCGCTTTGAACTCCTCCTGCAAACATATCCGCAGGCCAGGATTGTCTATATCATGCGCGATATGCAGGAAGTATTATACGCCTACAGTAAAAGAGAGGCTTTCACACGGGGTATTACTGCGGAAGATGCACTGAAAGAACTTACGACACTCAAGTCTGACTGGTTCAAACGAATGCTAAAGGCTAGCGATGTCGCTGCACAGTTTGCCAAGGAGCAACCTGATCGCTTTATGATAATCAATTTTGCAGATCTTGTTTGCGACACGTCAAATGTCATGGCGGGTATTGCCGCTTGGCTTGGCATTGATGATCTTCCCTGCCTGCGCATAGCCACCTGGAACGGCGTGGAAATAGATAATAGGCTGACAGGGCGTGTTCTTGACGAAGTAGAGGATAGCCCTGCGGATTTGAGAAGCATGATCAGTCAGGACTTTAAAGCTACCAAGCCAAATATTGAGTAGAGATAGATTCAGTACAGTGTCACTCCTTCTATGAGAATCTCCCAGGCCACAAATTTGCTAATGTTGCGTTCGAGAAATAATAAGGATAATTTTTAGTACAACTCCATACAAATAAATTTTATATTTCATGGAGTTAAGCTAAAAACAAATATCACTAGAAATTCGTAATCGTGACACTAGGCAGGAGAAAATTAAAGTCATGCATGCATACGCCATCGAGGCCCTGTCTAAAGCTATTCCTCGCATTTTGTGTCTGCTGGACAAAAATCCTCTATCCTCTAGCTATGGATGCCTAGATCGTCGCTACTGGCAATACAAAATGCAGGATTTTCCATCGGCTATGCAACAGGAACTTTCCCGAGTTCTGGCATGGGCATGGGCCTTCCCCGGAACTCGCTGGCATGGCGCACCAAGACTAGCCACATATGCCCGTGCTGCGGTGAACTTCACGGCTCGTTTTGCTCGGCACGACGGCTCACTGGATGATTATTTCCCCTATGAGCGTGCGCTGGGTGCTACGGCCTATGTCGCCGCAGCCGTCACCGATGCCTGCCGTCTGCTTGGCTTCAAGCCTGAAGGTGAAACTCTGGCCGGCTTAGCTCGCATGGGACATTTTTTGGCTCGACATCGTGAAAGAGGTATTTTGACCAACCACCACGCCATTGCTGCACTCGCATTGTTTGACCTGGCCGCCATGCTCAACGACTCCACGTTGCGGCATGCTGGTGAGGAAAAAATTGCCCTTTTGAAAGCATTGCAGAGTAAAGAAGGCTGGTTCCCGGAATACGAAGGTTGTGACATTGGCTATCAGACAGTAACACTAGAATTCCTTGCTCGCCTCGCCCATTGCCACCCTGGTGCCGTACCGCTGTGTATGCTGGAGCGCTTGTTAAGTTTCTTGCGCAACTTCGTCCACCCTGATGGCTCGCTTGGCGGAGAGTACGGAAGCCGAAACACTTACAATTTCTACCCTGGTGGATTTGCCTTGCTCTCTAGCACAAGCAATGATGCAGCCACCATGTTGGGTTTTTACCTAGCCAGCGTGCATAGCAATACGATAAACTA
>JAFTDG010000012.1 GCA_017454325.1 Desulfovibrio sp.
CAGGTGCCGACCAGCCTGGCCAAGGGGCAGTAAGTGAACAACACCAGCCGAGAGGAGAAGAAGATATGAGTCAAGTCAATGCCACTTCTGGTACGCGGTCTGTTTTCGCTACGTTTTCCGCGCACGGCAGCCCGCAGATGGCGCTGGCCATGCTGCAGATGGAGCTGGCCAAGACCAACAAGGAACAGGCCATGTCGGGCATCAAGGAAATTGAGAACGAGCAGGCCAAAAAGAAGGCATGCGCGGACGCCCTGAATCAGGCCCGGGACATGAAATCCGGGCAGCACTACCTCAACAACTGGGGGGATGAGGATCATATTCCCGACAGTCTCAAGAACTGGGCGAAGGAAAACGGCATAAAGCTTGTCAACCAGGATGACGTAGGCAGGCCCAAGAAGAGCGATTCCATGGATAAGGATAAGCTCAACGCGGCGTGGGACAAGGTCATCGCCCAGATACAGACCAAGATGGACACCATGGGCGCGAACATTCAGACCCAGATGGTGCAGCTGCAGGATTTCATGGGGCAGTACAACAGCTACATGCAGGGCGCAAACACGGCTATTTCTACCTCCAACCAGGTGCTGACCAGCCTGGCCAAGGGGCAGTAAACGGGCAACAGCCGCAGAGAAAGGAAAGAAGATATGAGCCAAGTCAATGCCACTTCTGGTACGCAGTCTGTTTTCGCTACGTTTTCCGCGCACGGCAGCCCGCAGATGGCGCTGGCCATGCTTCAGATGGATTTGGCCAGGACGAACAAGGATCAGGCCATGCAGGGCATCAAGGAAATTGAAAGCCAGCAGGCCCAGAAAAAATCAATGTCCGAAGCTCTTAACGCTGCCCGCGACCTGAAGGAAGTCGGCACCATTCGCGGTTCTGCCACGCAGGCGGAATACGACAATATGATTAAAGGGATGTCGGAGTACCGGGACAAAAAATGGGCCGCCGTCGGGTCACTCAAGACCTTCCCCGAGAGTCACGGCATTACACCCGCACCCTATGGCGATCTGAACAAAGCCGTAAATATTTGGAACACGGCCATTGATCAGATGCAAAAGTTGAAAACGGTCAACGCTGCCTGTGATGCGGCAGGCATCAGCATGCCCACTTCTTCGGATAAGGACAAGAACAAGGCCGAGTGGGACAAGGTCATCGCCCAGCTGCAGACCAAGATGGATACAGTGGGTGCGAACATCCAGACCAAGATGGTGCAGCTGCAGGACTTTATGGGGCAGTATAACAGCTACATGCAGGGCGCAAACACGGCTATTTCTACCTCCAACCAGGTGCTGACCAGCCTGGCCAAGGGGCAATAGCGAAAGAACTGCTGGGAGATCGCCCATGAACCTCAATAACAATATTGAGACCGTTGCCGCTGTCGCCGCCGCCAATATTCCAGCTGCCCCGGCGGCGGAGGACAGTCAGCAGGCGGGCATGGCCGAGCTGCAGCTGGAAATGTCCAAGGATGCCAGGGCAGAAGCGCAGGAGCGTATGGCGCAAATAACGCAGCAGCAGGTCAGGAAAAAGGAAATCGTCGACGCCATGCATGCCGCCCAGGATCTGCGGAGGAGAAGAAACGACTGGATTCATGGCTGTGCCACTCAGGCACAATACAAAGAAGTACTCGAAGAGTACAGACAGTGCGGACACGGTTTCAAAAAAGGACTCGTCTCGGGGTTGCTCCTGAAGTTCTGCCAAAGCCACGGCATCAAGATTAGACTTCCTGATAACAGCCAGGGCGCAAGCGGAGACTCATGGACCGAAGCTCTGGGAGTTTTGGAAAAAATGAAGGCCGTCAATGCTGTCTGCGACGCATTGCATATTCCATTTCCTGCTGCCGTTGACAAGGAAACAAACCAGGCTGAATGGGATATGCTTATCACCATACTGCAAAATCAGCTGGAGGGTCTGGGGGCTGACATCCAAAATAAGATGGTACAGTTGCAAGAGGCGATGGGCCAGTACGCCAGTCACGTTCAGGGCACAAGCTCGGTTCTCAGCCAGTCTGGACGAAGGTGATCTGTCCGGGGATTTTGCATCGGCTTAGAGAAATTTTCACGGGCGGCGTGGGGGAGGCTGCCTCCCTTGGTATATGTGAGGCGTATATTCTCTACCGTATGCCTTTACAAGTTCGGGCAAGAAGAATAAAAATTTTTAAACGAAATTGCTTCGAGGCCAGAAATATCCCCCCCAGCATACTCTAATTTATTAAGGATGCGCAGATGGATAATACTATTGAGGAACAGAAAGAAGCTCTGCAGCAGTTTCTGGAATCCTTGAAGAAATCCGTGCAGCAGGTAGGTACCGAAACATTAGGCCTGTCTCCACAACAACTGGATGAGGTGCGCGACGCGCTTATCAGTGGAGAGCCATTGTACCGTATTCTGGGTATGAAGGAGAGCGTGATAGAAGCCCGTTATACGCTGGCCTATCAGCTCTATGCGGCAGGCAAATATGGGGATGCTGAAACGCTCTTCCGTTGGCTCACGGCCTATGCCAGCGATACCGAGGCACATTGGATGGGTCTTGGAGCGTGCCGTCAGGCGATGGAGAACTATAACGGCGCGTTGGAAGCCTACCAAATGGCAGCGCTCTATTCCGCGCTGGAAGACCCTGCCCCCTTTTATTACAGCGGTATCTGTCTGCTCAAACAGGGGATGAAGGAGGAAGCCAAAATTTCTTTGCAGGCTGTTCTGACGTTGGGCGACAAGAGCAGGGCAGAGCATAAGGACGTCATGGACAAGACAGAAACCCTCCTCGCTGGCATGGATAAGGGGGCGTAGTCACATGCCCGACATGGCAGAACATATGCGCGCTCTGGCCGAGGCTACGGGCTGGACATCAGTAGCGACACCGGACAGTGCGGGTGTGTATCGCGTATCCCTGGAAAACGATCTGGACGCGACGTTTTTTGCCCTTAACGGCAGAACATGCCTTATGCGTGGTATTGTGATGGAACTGCCGGCTTCGGAGGCAGAGGCGCTCTGCGCCGAAGCTGCGAGCAAGCAGGTGGCCGTACTCAGGGAGCGACCTTCCATTCTCGCTCTGGAAGAAGCGGGAGAATTTTCCGTGCCGGGTGAAAACAGCACCACCCCACGTCTTATCTGTTTCCGATGCGTTCCATTGAGCATTGACAGGGAAACCTTTGTGCTGGAAGTGCAGGGCCTGCTCAATGACCTTTCGTGGTGGAAAGCCACCATGGGGCATTCGGAGACAGACGAAACACATATGAACGCTATCTTTAGTGCCGAGATGTTTTCCGGGCTCAAACTATGATGCGGCGGGTTGCGTATTTTCTGTTTACGCTACTGGTCATAGTGCTGCTGGCAGCAGAGGTGCACGCCAAACCGGCCAGGCATCATGCTCCGCAGCGTCTTTTTCTTGTACCGTTCACCCATGTGGCACAGAACGAAGAACTGTCTGTACTTCTAGCCGAATTTGCGCGCATAGAAGGGTATAACGCCATAGTCAGTCCTGCCCTCAAGGGACAGGTTAACGGGACTTTCGATAAGACGAATCCCTATGAATTCCTCGCCAGCATGGGGGCTGCCTGGCAGGTACGCTGGTTTAGGCAGGGCAGAACCATTAACTTTTATGCACAGCCTGAGATGCAGCAGGCATTTCTTGCCCCGTCCGTGGTCAAGGCAGGTGATTTGCTCTCTCTGTTCAGGGAAGCCGACATTCTTTCCCCGCAGCTGACGCACAAGCTGCTCAAGGAAAAAAATATCCTCTATGTAAATGCGCCGGGCTTTTATATTGACCAGTTGCGGCAGGCCATGGCCAGTATGGAACAGGCACAGACCAATCGCGTCACCATGCGTGTTTTTCCTCTCAAGCACGCATGGGCAGAGGACAAGCAGGTCAGCAGCAGCAATGACACTCTGCTGACGGTGCCCGGTGTTGCGAGCATACTGCGAGCCATGGTCACGGGAGGGCCGCAAACGCAAACCACAGTTACCCGTGCGTCAGCCGCGCAGCAGGGATTACTGGGGTCTGGTCTTGCGGCGGGCAAAGCCTCCGAACCAGAGGCAAAAGCAGGCGGTGAGGGCGTAGGCAAGAGCCACGGTGGCAGTCAGACGGCATCACAGGTCAACATTATCGCTGACCCGCGCGTCAATGCCGTGGTGGTTACGGACGCAGAATACCGTATGGAGTATTATGCCCGCGTCATTGAAGACCTGGACAAGCCCGTACGCCTGGTGGAAATTCACGCTGCCATTGTGGATATAGACAGCAACTACCAGCGGGAACTAGGGGTCAACTTTCAGGGCGGAGCAGATCTGGGCAATGGCTGGACCCTGGGCGGGGCCGGCGGCGCTGCAGCTGTAGAGGGCACTATGCCCGCTGCCGGGGCGGCATCGGATGCGGGGCTCTCCTTCTCCACGCTCTATACACGCGGCACAGATTTTTTTCTTACCCGGGTCAAAGCCCTGGAAGAAGATGGCGTTGCACGCATGCTGGGCAAGCCTTCAGTGCTGACCACGGATAATGTGCAGGCCACGCTGGAGAACACCAGTACTTACTATATTCCCGTGCCTGGATATCAGGCTGCGGATCTTTTCAAGGTGGAGACGGGTACCGTACTCAAGGTGACGCCGCACATCATCCCTGGTCGTGTACTGTCAGACGGTACTGTGCTGCCGGACGCCATCAAGCTCATTGTCACCGTGCAGGACAACCGCAACGATAATTCCTCCACTTTTACAGTAAGCAGCACTAACCCTGAGCCCATCAAGCAGACGAAAATCAATACCCAGGCCATTGTCAGCGAGGGGCAGAGCCTGCTCATTGCGGGTTATTACCGCGAAAAGCAGGGAGACAGCGAGTCGGGTGTTCCCGGCGTCAAGAATATTCCCCTGCTGGGTCGCCTTTTTGGTTCTGACAAGCTGGAGCATACGCGCATGGAGCGGCTGGTGCTCATAACGCCGCGTATTCTGAATATTGAGGATGCACCTCCTGTGCCCAACCGTGTGGATGATCCCCGCTTCAGCCGTTCTGCCTCTGAGGCCAACTACGATGAACGCATCCCCACAAAGCCACCGGTGGGAGGTTGCACGCGCCGCCGTCTGGATTACGCCTCAACTCCGGACATTCCGGCCCAACCTGGCAAGCCCAATCATCCCTCACCCATGGGTGAGCCCGCAAGGCCGCTGCAAACGTCTACTCCGGCGGTGCGTCCATGAGCGATGCCGCTTCTGACCATACTTCGACTGTCGCCACCCTGCATGTCTTTTCCGGTGTACATCTGGGAGCACACATTGATTTGACGGCAGGTTCATGGCTTTTGGGCAGCGATGATACCTGTGACCTTATTCTAAATGGTCTGGCTCCACGTCATGCTGAGCTGCGTGTCAGCGTGGACGAAGCCGGAACCGTAACCGTCACTGTCGTGCCGCAGGAGGCACATGTTTTTGTGGACGGTACGGCTCTGGAAGAGGAAACCCCTTTGGAAGCGGGCGCAGCCTGGTATCTGGGGGAAACCTGTTTTGCCTGGAATGTGCCCGGTGCTGTGCAGGAAACCGTGCTGCCGCAACATGTTGGGCCAGCTGTCGGTCAGGGGGAGTCAGAGCCAGACTCCGTCCAGGGCACAGATCCGGACATGGCAGATCACGCGTCCGAAGTCGGCGAGACGCCGGTTGCTGAGGAGCCGCAGGAAGGCCAGGAACGTGAAACCCTCAGCGTGGACGGTAATCTGCCGGCGATGTCTGCGGGCTTTCAGCCGGTGCACATGGACGAGTCTATGCGCAACCAGCGTGTTCCATTGCGTCAGCGCTGGGGGCGCCCCGTTTCGCTGCTGTTCATGGCTATTCTGTTATGTGCCCTTTCCTTTGTGTTTTCTTCTGGTCCAAGCCGCTCCCAATACCCAGCCATTGTCAAGGGTATTTTGGAAAAAGCCGGCCTGACGGGGCTTGCGGTTACACCACGCTGGCCAGGCGTGGAAGTGCGTGGCGCCGTGGCTTCAGCTGGCAGTCTGGAAAAACTGCAACAGGCTGTGCAGGAAGTGTCTTTTCCGGTCTATCTGGAAGTGGCGGTGGATGACGACATGCTGCGTGCCGTACGTAATGCCCTGGGAATACGCGGTTTTTTCCCCGCAGTACGCATGGAGCGGAGTGGTGGTGAACCGCAGTTGCTCGTGGCGGCCTATATGCGCGATACTCTGGTAGAGGCGGATGCTTTTGCCCAACTGGAAAAGGATGTGCCATCTCCTCCTGAGAAAAAGCGCCGTATTGTTTACGAAAAGGATGCTGCCCCAAAGGTGCTGGCAGCCCTGCAGAATGCAGGCTTCAATGATATTCACCCGGTGTTTTTACCGGGCCGGATTACCCTGTCGGGCAATATTGCCCAGGAAAGGGCAGTGGTCCTGGCCCGCATGAAGGCTGAGCTGAACGCCCAGTTCGGCGTGCCGCTGTTTGGTGAAGGCGCTCAAGACCTGAACACGCCCCCTCCTCCCACCATGCAGGGCATTTCTCCCCTGCCTGCCGTGATTACAGCGCAGACCAGCAAAACGAGTCCAGACAGCAGCTCACAACCTGGAGAAAACAGCCAGGCCGATCCGTTGGGTGGTCTGACGCTGACGGGTGTCTTTGCTGCACCCCTGGACTTTGTCACCACGGAGGATGGCAGACGGTTTTTCCCTGGCTCCGTGCTGCCCAATGGCACCGTGCTTGAACGCATCACCACAACAGGGTTGACATTGCGGCGCGGAGACAGCGTATTTATCTACAATTTGCGAGGTCACCATGAGTGAGCGACTATCTGCATTTGATTTGCTGGACGGAGACTATAACGGAGCGGGATTGCACCGTTTACAGGAAGCGTTGTTTGCTATGAAAAGCTCTGTGCGGCAGGCCATGGACGCGGGGCTTTCCGCAGAGGATTTCCCCGTGGCCAAGCGGCTTCTGCTGGCTGTGGAAACCGGCGAGGCAGCTGCAGAGCGTTTACATGGTAAAATGACGGGGGTATGAACATGAGTCAAAACACTTCTGCGCTGCTTGATGACGGTGACATCGCACTGCTTCTGGATATTGCCAACCTGGCCTGTCATAAGGGCATGCCGGCAGAAGCCAGAACCATTGTGGATGGTGTGCTGGCCGTGCGTCCGGGCTTTGTACCGGCGCGCATTACTCTGGCTTTCTCACATCTTGTGGTGGATGATTTTGACAAGGCTCTGGACATTCTCAACCCTCTGCTGGAGCAGCGGCCTGATGATGCAGATGCACGCATTATGGAGGGCTTGACGCACCTGCTGGCAGGACGCAGCCGTGATGCAGATGAAGCCTTTGCCCATATTCCAGAGCACTGTCCACAAAAACAGTTGGCGGCGGAACTGGCACGCGCTCTGTGATCTTGCAACCTTTTGGAAACGCCATGTTTGTACGTCGACTGTCCGCTCTGGTGCTGCCTCTGGTTCTGCTGCTTTGCGCCTGTCAAACGCAGATCTATACAGGCCTTGATGAAGAACAGGCCAATGCCATGTTGTCCGTATTGCTTAAGCGCGGCGTCAGTGCAGAAAAAATTTCCGTAGGCAAGACGGGCTATGCCATTTCTGTGGAAGACAGCCAGGTGGTAGACGCCCTGCAGCTGCTCAGGCAACACAGCCTGCCCAGAGACAGTTTTGCCAGCTTGGGCAGCGTGTTTGCCGGGGGGGGGATGATCAGCTCCGCTTCTGAAGAACGGGCCCGCATGACGTGGGCTCTGTCGCAGGAGCTCTCCAATACCTTTTCCCGCATTGACGGTGTGCTTACTGCCAGGGTGCATGTGGTGCTGGGTGTGAACGATACCCTGAACGACATAAAAATTCCGCCTTCTGCCACGGTATTCTTACGGCATACGCCGGATTCCATTGTCACCACGCTTGTGGCCGACATCCGTAAGGCTACGGCAAGTGCTGTGGCCGGTCTTTCGTATGACAATGTGACTGTCATGCTTGTACCCGTGCGTGAGAGCGTTACTGTGCCGCAGGTGCCACCGCCACCCCCTTCGTTGTTTGGGGCGCAATTCTCTCTGCCGCTCTTGCTGCAAACGTTGGCTCTTGCTCTGGTTTTTGCCGCAGCTGGCATAGGTGGTACGGTACTATGGCAAAAGCGCAAGGCCATGTCGTCAAAGGATGCAGCTGAGGCTCGGGAAGGTGGGGCATAGCGGGAGCGCTGTATGGCGACCGATGTAACGGCAAATAAACCTTTTTTTGATGCTCTGCTTGCAGAGAACAATCTCTTATGGCCGGCCATTATACGATGCAATGAGCATCCCTGCGCTGAAAAAAAGGACAGCACTGGTTCCTTGCCCCCAGATGTGCTGGCCAGTCTGAAGCCCTGGTTGGCCCAGGCACCGGACAGCATGCGGGCTGACAGTGTGGAGCAGGAGCCGGTGTTCTATTGGGATTTTAATGAAGACACGCGTAAACTGGCTTTGCTCGACGATATGCAGCTTTCCCGTCTTGCTCTTGTAGCCGGTGTGACCCTGCACGCACCTGCTCTGGCGCGCGTCGTGACGCGGGAAGAGCGCCGGTCTTGCTGCGAGATTCTTGGCGAGGATCTGTTTGACTATGCCCAGACGCGTGGTCAGTATCAGACGGGCACAGCGGGCGATATCATGGCACGTCGTGATACGGAAATACCCCTGCCGGAGCGTTGTCGGGCTCACGGTTGGCTTGCAGTGTATTATTGTTCCCTGCGCTGGCCCAAGGAACTGCGTCGTCTATTCCTTGTGCGGCTGGCGCATCTGTCTGAGGGATACGGGACGAAAGTGAGTTTGGGCGATGCGTTAAGTGATACTGCCTGGCAGGCGCTGTGGCGGTTGATGAAAAAATGCCTGCTGCGGGAGGTTGTGCCGTCATGGAAGCCGTATTTCAGCGCATAGAAGGCATTGTCAAGCCGGCTCCAGGTACACGCATCCTGCGCGCAGAGGCATATGCCAGTCTGCTGCAGGCGCAATCTGTGCTGGACGACGCTCGTGCTGAGGCGGAGCGCATACGTCAGCGCGCAGAAGTTGCCTATGAACAACGCCAGAAGCAGGGGTATGATGACGGCGTGATGGAAGGGCAGATGCAGCAGGCTGAGAAAATGCTGGAAACCAGCATGCAGGCAGTGGAGTATCTGGAGGGCCTTGAGCGACAGATTGTGGAGGTCGTCACCACTGCCGTACGAAAAATTGTGGGAGATCTGGACGACAAAGAACGCATCGTGCGCGTGGTGCGTACGGCACTGGAGCAGGTGCGTGGTCGGCAGCGCGTGCTTGTGCGTGTCTGTCCCGAAGAAGAGCCCCACGTGCGCGAGGCGCTTGCTCCTATGCTTGTAAGCGCGTCTGTGTCCGCTGGCATAGAGCTTGTTGCCGACCAGCGCATGAAACCCGGCAGCTGCATGCTGGAGAGCGAAATGGGCGTGGTGGACGCCAGCCTGGAAGTGCAGCTCAAGGCCATTGAAAACGCCTTGACCGCCAGAATTGGTGCGGAGTCATAGCCATGGCCTTTGAGTATATCGGTAATTTGCTGGAAGAAACCATCCGCAATGTGACGCCCATAGAAGTGCGTGGGCGTGTGGAGCAGGTGGTGGGCACCATCATCCGTGCGGTGGTGCCTGGTTTGCGCATGGGTGAACTCTGCATTCTGCGCAATCCATGGGAAAGCTGGCAGCTTAAAGCCGAGGTAGTGGGCTTTGTTGAAAATATTGCCCTGCTGTCTCCGCTGGGCAGCATGCAGGGCATTTCACCTGCTACAGAGGTAATTCCCACAGGGGAAATATTGTCTGTACCCGTGGGCAACGAACTCCTGGGTCGCGTGGTGGATGGCCTTGGCCAGCCCATGGATGGTGGCCCTGAGCTGCATACGCACAACCATTACCCCATTTTTAATGAAGCGCCCAACCCCATGACGCGCAAAATTATTGACCATCCCATCACGTTGGGGCTGCGCGCCATTGACGGTGTCCTGACCTGTGGCGAAGGACAGCGTATGGGCGTGTTCGCCGCAGCGGGCGGCGGCAAGAGTACCCTTCTTTCCAGCATCCTCAAGGGGTGTTCTGCCGAGGTTTGCGTGCTGGCCCTCATTGGTGAACGCGGGCGTGAAGTACGGGAATTTATTGAGCATGACATCGGGCCTGGCGGGCTCTCCAAGGCGGTACTGGTAGTCTCCACATCTGACAGATCGTCTATGGAGCGGCTCAAGGCGGCGTATACGGCCACAGCCATTGCCGAGTATTTTCGCGATCAGGGCAAGAGTGTGCTGCTCATGATGGATTCGGTCACTCGTTTTGCCCGCGCCCAGCGCGAAATTGGGCTTGCTGCCGGCGAGCCACCCACACGCCGTGGTTTTCCCCCCTCGGTGTTTTCCGAGTTGCCAAAGCTGTTGGAGAGGGCAGGCAATTCCAGCAAGGGGTCCATCACGGCGCTGTATACGGTGCTGGTAGAAGGCGACGATATGACGGAACCAGTGGCCGACGAAACGCGATCCATTCTTGATGGGCATATCGTACTTTCGCGTAAGCTGGCTGCTGCCAACCACTACCCTGCCATTGATATTCAGGCCAGTGTCAGTCGCGTTATGAACGCCATTGTCACGCCGGAGCACAAAAAGGCGGCGCAGCAGCTGCGTGCTATTTTGGCCAAGTACGCAGAGATTGAACTTTTAGTGCAGATTGGTGAGTACAAGCAGGGGGCGGACGCGGAGGCAGATTCTGCCTTGGCACACATGCCTGCAGTCAATGCCTTTCTGCGTCAGAAGCAGGACGAAAAAAGCGATTTTGCACAAACCGTGGCTGCTCTGCAACGGGCGGTGGCCTAACCTGTGCCCCCGGCCAAATATCCGCTGGCAGCCATGCTTCGGGTACGCATGCTGCATGAGGACCAGGCAAAGCGTGATGCCCGCACCGCAGAAGAACGTCTGCACGAGGCTCAGGAATTGCGTGATGGTAAGGCAGCCGAGCTGGAACGTTACAAAAAGTGGCGCCCACAAGAGGAAGACCGTCGTTACGCGGCTATTATTGGCAAGCCTATGGATGCGGCAAAACTGGGCGAGTTTCGTGAAGACCTTGCCCGTTTGGCCCAAGGAGAGGTAGAACGGCAGCAGCAGGTAGACGAGGCCGAGGCTGTTGTGCTTGACCGCCAGAAAGAGACAGATGCCGCGCGGGATGCGGTTGTTCAGGCTCGCAAGGCCTGCATGAAATTGGAAGAACACAGAGATATGTGGACTGCTGCCATGCGCAAGGAAGAAGAACGCCTGGCCGACCTCGAGATGGAAGAATCACGCGGTCTGGTCAGGGGCAGTGAAGAAGGTTGATGCCATGGGCGGCACATGGGGAGGAAGCAATGAACGTACAACAGCTTCAAGTCGAGGGCGGGGTAACGAACCTCGAAAGTATGGATCCTGCTGCCGTGCAGCGGCAACCCACCGCTGCCGAACAGCGTACTTTCTCCAATGCCTATGAGCAAAATACCTCCGACGGCAATGCGGGGCGGCATTCCTCCACACAGAAGAAAACGGGCGTAACGCATTCACAGGAAAATGGTTATACAGATGCAAAAAATCATGCATCTGAGGCAATGTCGGAAAATGTTTTGCCATCCGCTGCCTCGTTGATGGAGAGTCTGTTTGCCAACCATATGGCTGAAGCAACACCAACAACTGCGCCAGAAACTGTGCCAGTGGCAGATCTGGATAAGCTCGTGGAGCGTATTCTGGTGGCCGAGCCGGCAAAGGGGGCCCATGAAGTGCGCATTACCCTCGGTGAGGGTATGCTGAAGGGTGCGGAATTGCTCATCATGCGTCATGCTGATGGCCAGCTGGCAGTACAGGTAAGCTGCATGGATGCTGCCTCTTTCCAGACGGCGGTGAGCGCACGTCAGGGCCTGGTCGAAACACTGGAAGCCCATGGTGAACGCGTGCAGGTGGTTGTGAACAGAGCCGAAGATTCTGATGGCAATGAAGGTGATACCCGACAGCGATCGCGTGGTCTTCAGAACGTGGTAGATGAGGCTTAACAGAGATGCGTGAACCGGTACGTGCCATTCCCTTACAGCCAGGCACAGTACGCCTTTGGAATGCACTGGCCTGTCGATTGCCAGCCCACAGTTTCACGTTGGACAATGGGCAGGCAGATGCCCCCAGGGTTATGGTAACATGCCCCATAATGGAGAATGATGGTTTATTTGCAGAAGGGGCAGCATTCACTCTCTACATGAATTTCAACGGGCTCTGGCGTGTGGAGTTCAGCAGCCTTGACCTGCTGCAGCTGCGGCCGGAACTGGCCTCATGGCTGCAGGCTGATGTGGCCAATCGTTTCGCTATGCTGCCAGAAGGGCTCATCCGTGCCGTTTTGGAACGTCTTTTTTTGCCTGTACTGGATGATATTTCTCATTACTCGGGCATGCCCGCCATCTTTGTGGGTAAACCACGGGCAAGCACGCGCCCCATGTTTACAGAGCATCTTGATATGCTGCTGCGCGTGGAAGGGCAGTGCCCCGTAAGTTGCCTGTTGCGCATTGCCTGGCAGGATACGGCGACTCTTATGCCCGTTGTGGAGCGGTTGGAGGCGCAGCCCGTGCCGCTGCCCATGCAACAGTCAAAGATGTTACTAGCCGGGGCGGAAGTATCTGCACGACTTATTTTGGGCAGCATGCAGCTTACGCCAGAGGAACTGGTTTCGCTGCACACAGGGGATGTGCTGTTACCCCCACTCCTGCAGCCCGGTGAACCGCGTCTGCGTCTTGCTTCTGGTCTGCGTCTTGTCTGTACTCTTAACGGTTCTACGCTCACCGTGTGTGCGCTGGAGTCTTCTTGTGGCCACACCATTCATGGAGAACAAAATATGTCTGAAACCACTGAGGAAAACGCCGCTCAGCAGGATGCAGCCGCAAGCGGGCAACCTGCAGACCCAGTCTTAGGCCAGGAGAGCCTTGGCGCACTGGAACTGGATATCACCTTTGAACTGCCAGGCTTGCGTCTGCCTTTGGTGGAATGCTCGCGGCTTGCCCCGGGGTACACCTTTACCATGTCGGCGGATGCCGCCCATTTGCCTGTGACAGTGCTGGCCGGAGGGCGTGCTGTGGCAGTGGGGCGACTTGTGGATGTGGGCGGTATGCTGGGCGTGCAGCTTACACAGATGGCCGGTGCGGCGGTTAGTTCAGATCATGCGGTCAAGGAAGGGGACTGATGGGCTTTTCGGGCGTTAACCCGATTTATCTTATTGTGGGGCTGGCCGTTTTGGGCCTGGCACCGTTCATGCTGATGCTGGTCACGTCCTACGTCAAGATTGTAGTGGTGACGAGCCTCATCCGCAATGCGCTGGGCGTGCAGCAGATTCCCCCTACCATGGTAATGAACGGCCTTGCCATCATTCTTACCGTGTTTATCATGGCTCCAGCCTTTACGGATACTCTGCGCTTGCTGGAGCGGCAGAACATCAGCGGAAATTCTGCCCCGAAGGAGGTGATGCAGGCCATACAGAATTGTTCTCCTCCCCTGCGAAAATTCCTTGGCAATAACACTTCACCCGTCATTCTCAATGCCTTTATGGGTACGGCCCAACGTGTCTGGCCCAAGGATATGAAAGATGACATTACCAGGGAGAACATGCTTATTCTGGTGCCTGCTTTCACTATCAGTGAGCTGACACATGCTTTTCAGATGGGCTTTTTACTCTATTTGCCCTTTGTGGCCATTGATCTGATTATTTCCAACATATTGCTGGCCATGGGCATGATGATGGTTTCGCCCATGACCATATCCTTACCCTTTAAGCTGTTGCTTTTTGTTACGTTGGACGGCTGGCTCAAAATCAGCCAGGGTCTGCTGTTGAGTTACCATTAAACAGGAGTTCATATATGGAGGTCATTGCGACACAAGACAAAGAATGCACCATTCTGGCGCTTTCCGGACGCATGGACGCCACTACTACCATTGACTTTGACAACACTGTGCAGACTGTCATGAAGGATGGTCACACGCGTATTCTGATAGATTTGAAGGATCTTGTGTACGTAAGTTCTGCGGGGCTGCGCAGTCTGCTTACCCTGGCCAAAGCACTTAAGGCTGCGCAAGGGAAACTGGTTTTTTGTTCTTTGCAGCCTATGGTGGCGGAGGTGTTTCGTATTTCCGGCTTTGACCGCATGCTTTCTGTTTATGAAGAGCGTGAAGCTGGGCTGGCCGCATTGAACGGTTGAGGGGGGACCGCTATGCCTTCAATTACTCTTCCCGCCACCGTGACCAGCATTCAGGATGCCACGGATTTTTTGCGCAAGCAGCTCGACGGAAAGAATAAGCGCTTGCTTGAATATGTGGAGCTGGCTGCGGAAGAACTTCTCATCAATGTGGTGAATTATGCCTATGCAGACGACATCGCAGAAAAAAAATCCAACTTCGGCAAACTTGTGCTGGGTTGTCGTTGGGTAAACCTGGACGGACACGACCATTTTTGCTTCTGGGTCCGCGACTGGGGACGGCCTTTTGATCCTTTTCGGAGTGTATGTACGCCCGACATATCGCTTTCTCTTGAAGATCGCGAAGTGGGGGGGCTGGGGGTTCACCTCATCAAGCATATCTCCAGCCATTGTATGTACAGTGGTACGGATGGCAGCAATACTGTCGAACTGTATTTCAGAGTTGATGAAATGCAGTAGGGGGGCCTTGCTGTGAGATTGCCGCAGCCATAGGTATGCACTTGTTGCGCCGTACATTCACGCTATTCTTATACCTGTGCCTTGTATGGGGATGTGGCAGTAAAGCCCGTAGTATCCTTGTGACACCAGCGGTTTCCACTGTGAATGCTGTTGTATCGCAGGTGGCACATGCGTTTGCTGAGGCCAAAACAATCGCATCTTCCCCAGCGCCATCCCCTGCGACCGCCGCCAAAGAGCCTCACCGTCGTCCACCCAGTTTCATTGACGACAGGTACGGTCCGGGTGCGCTGGGGCCCCGCATTCTCAGCCATGAGAGCGAAGTTCTGGACGTGGCCCCGCAACGCATGAACGTGTATTTGCAGACGGAACCTGCGAGTGACAGTAACAAGCCGGATGCGGCGTCTGCTGTCACAGCAGACAAAGCTATTGCGTTTCTGAAAGGGAAGGGAGACAGCCCTTCTTTGGCACGAGCAGCACGCCCTGTGCGTGTATGGGAAGTGCGTGAACCGCGATCTGCAGGAAACGCTTCTCCCCTGACTCCGGCAGTGGTGGATACGCGAGCCTACCTCTCCCAGCTCGGCATTCGCAGCATATATGATCTTTCCCCACAGTCACGCCGTCTGGCCCTGACACGTAATCGGCTTGGCGGCATCTCACCACTTGGGCAAAACATGGTGCGGGGGGGGGCAGGAGCCCTCAGTGCTCGCGCTGCAACCTCCCTCACTTCGCGGCAGTGGGAGGAAATGATTCATGAGGCTGGCCATCTTTTTGGCCTTGATCCTCAGTTCATAGCCGCCATGATCAAGGTGGAGTCCAACTTTGATCATCTGGCGGTTTCCTCAAAGGGCGCACAGGGTGCCATGCAGATCATGCCGGCTACACAGGCAATGCTGGGGCTTGAGGATCCTTTTGACGTTCGCGCCAATATCCACGCGGGCTGCGCCTTCATTCGCGAACTGCTGGTGCAGTACGGCTCAACGGAATTGGCTCTGGCTGCCTACAACGCAGGCCCTGGTGCGGTAGACAAATACCATGGCATTCCCCCCTATGCCGAAACACAGGCCTATGTGCGTAAGGTCATGTCTTTGTGGCAGGGTGAGACACTGCCCTGATACGTATTCAGCCAGGTATTTCAGTTGATGTGCATTGCCGCAAGCATGTTGCTGACGAGCAGCAAGGGGAAAGCAGATCAATCATAAAACTCGTCCACACTTATCAGCACTTCCAAGGGGATGTCCCAGCCAAGAAGGCTGGCTGTGTGCAGGTTGACGGCAAGCAGCCGTGGGCTTTGAAACATCTGGGACAGCGCGCGCGGCAGAACGCCGTCTTGTATGGCGAGCAGCAGGCGCGCAGCATTGCGCCCCTCCTCCACACTGTCATCCACGAAACTGAGTAGGGCACCGCCCTGTACATTATCGCTGGACTGGGAAAATGTGGGTATCTCCGCGTTGATGAGCGGGGTCAACATGCGTTGCGTCTGCTTTTTTGTCATGGCGACACTGGTCGTCACATAGACGGCATCGACGTGTTGCTCCACCAGCTGCTTGTGGCAGAGTTCTACATCGGTAGCCATCTTTTCGGCATCATTACCGTGGAGTACGGCGTGGCAGCGCAGCAGCTCTACGCCCAGAGCGTTGGCAGCGGCTTCAATTTCCTTCAGACCCACAACACTCCGGCCGGTAGGGGTATCTTCATAGACGAGACCCAGCCTGCGGAAGTTGAAAAGGCTGTGAAAAAACTCAATTTGTCGCCGATAACGCCATGGACTGACCAGCGCCACCAGGTTGTCTTTGCCAGAGTCAACCACGGAGCGCACAATGCCAGCCCCCACGGCATCACTGCAGCTCATTACAATGACAGGTATGTCTGTGCGCAGGGTCGCCATATCCTGGCCGGCTCTTGTGCCAAGAGCCAGAATGGCGTCCACGTCGTGCTGCGTATCAAGACGCTGCTGCACTGCCTCTTTCACTTTTTTTCGTGCGAGGTCATTCCATTGGGCGGAATAGAAGCCGTCCTGTAGAAACTGTAGATTTCCCCGTGCATGTTCGCCCAGCCAATGCCAGAGTTTACGGGTGCTAACGTTACCGTTAATATATGGTGGCCGCGCTGTCAGGAAATCTGCATAATAGAGTTTGTGGGCAACTCCTTGGAGTACGAGATTATATTCGATAAGCGGGCCTGATTCCACGCAGATGATGCGCATGGGCATGCGTGCTGCAGCTGGTACGGCGCACAGCCAGCAGAACAGTGAGAGGCACAGCACGAAGCACGTGTTGCGCTGTAGTGTGGGACTCCTGTGTGAAAACGGGGTGATCATGCGGCCTTCTCGTGTGCCACAACATGGCGGCAGATTGTCAGCATGGTGATGTCGTCTGATGGAGGCTCATTCCCCCTGAATGCGCAGATATCGGCAAATACGGCTTCTTGCAGGGCAAAGGGGGCGCTGGCTGCATGAACCGCCAGACAGGCTGCGAGGCGTTCGTCGCCGTACAGCTCCTTGCTGGCATTCATGGCTTCCGTAAGACCGTCCGTGTACAGGAAGCAGCTTTCACCGGGAGCCAGCACGTCCTTGAACAGAAGATATTCCACTTCCGGCATGGCGCCTACCAGCGGCCCACTAAGATGGTTCAGCTGCCGCTGTGTGCCTTGGCTGTCCATGACATAGGGCAGGCAATGTCCTCCATTGGCGTACAGGAGTTCACCGGTATCTGGAGAATACAAGGCTAGAAACAGGGTAACGAACATGCTGCCGGGGTTGTGTTCCTCCAGCAGGGTGTTGACCTGCGTCAGTGCCTGTGCCGGATTAAGGCCGGAGCGCAGGGCGTAGCGCACCAGCGTTACCGACATGGTCATGAACAGTGCTGCGGGAACTCCTTTACCGGAAACATCCCCCATAACCACTGCTTTGCGCCCGTCGGCAAGGGTGAAGCAATCGTACAGGTCGCCGCCAACCTGGCGGGCCGGTTCCAGAAATGCGGCAACGGCGAAGCCTGGTTCCGGCTTGACGCTATTCAGATTGGGCAGAATGCCCATCTGGATGTCTTTAGCCGCGTTCAGTTCACCTTCCAGGTGCTTTTGTTCGGTCATGGCCTCCATAGAGGCACGAATATTCCTGGTCAACTCCTGGGTCATACTGGCGAAAGAACGGGCGAGGTCACCAAGTTCATCATGACGGTGCAGGTTCAGCCGTTTGAATAGCATGGTTTCCATGGCTTCCAGGCTGGAGGTTGAAGTAGGGTCAAGAGCGGCCAGTTCGCTGGTGCAGTCCCGCAGTTTACCCAAAGGGCGCAGTGTACGTATAACCATGAAAATGGTGAACAATGATGCAACGATCACAATGGCAAGACCAACCAGTATCAGTCGCGAAACCAGAGTTGAGGAAGGCGCACGCAGCACGTCCATCGGTGCGGCCATAATGAAATACCATTGGTAGGCCCCTATCCAGGCGATATGGCACAAATACTCACCGTCATCAGTGTCCACAGTGTCCGCAGCATGACCCTGCGAACGCGCTACGGCATACAGAGCTTCCAGCCGTCCTTTCAGAGGCTGTTCGTCTCCGCGTTTGATAAGCTCCTTGCCATTGCTGTCACGGACCATCAACAGACCATGCTCGTAGAAGGGCAGATGCTCAAAATTCCGTTTTGCCGCATCAAGACGGTTTTGCAGCAGGTTTTCAGCCTCTTGAAACAGTGAGGTGAGTCGCAGACCTGCCACTAGCACACGGTTTGAATCTGGCGAGAAAGATATATTCGCCGGTGTATTTTCATCTACAGGCAGGAAAAAAATCAGTACTCGGTCGTTGTTGCCTTCTGTAGTGTGCCAGAGGGAAAACTCTCCATCCTGTGGCAGATTGTTCAATACGTCAGCAATGGACTGTTGCTTTACATCGCGCGACTGCACCTTCACCTTCAGTGCGGGAAGGCCCTGTGCCCGCAGTTTTCCTGCGGTGGTCAGCATAATCGTGACGTCTTCGTCGAGCATGCGCGAATGTTCTCCGGCATGGTTGCTCAGAAGATCCTTCCCCAGCATGTTCCGCACGCTTGACGGCGGCAGACCCTTTTCAAGAGCTTGCAGATCGTTGCGGGCGTCCATAGTGATGGACCGCAACTGCCCCTTGGTGTAAAGCACAACGCGGACTTTGGCAGCCAGGTATTCCTGATAGGAGGATTGCAGGTTGTTTTCCACCGTCTGGGCAATGGTCATAAAATGCATCTCTTCCGAGGTAAGAACAAAGCGGCTGATGCGCTGCCATGTCAGAATCAGTGTTACGATAATAGAAATGGCAACGGCACAGCCCACGGAAAGAGAGAGTTTTGTACGAAGGGTCATATCTGGCCTGCCGGGAAGAACTAAACATTAACCTATTTTTTTTGCACCAGATTAGCAATAGCGTCAAGCCTGTACAGGCAGAACCTTCAAAACTGCGGGGAGATAGTTTGCGCGACTCCAGAACTCCATGGGACTTGGCAAAGCGTGTGTTGTCGTTAACAGAGCAAAAATTTTTATTTTTATCATCAATAATGGCGAAATAAAATTAGTCATCCCAATAAAAAATACTATGATATTAACTTGTTATAAACAAAAATTCCATTGTATAGACAAAAGTGGCGAAAAATTGTCCACTAATCGTCGACATCCCGGATGACAGATTGAAATATAGAAGAGGTTTTAATAAAAGATAGC
The DNA here is from genome assembly GCA_017454325.1 of Desulfovibrio sp. GTDB lineage: Bacteria > Desulfobacterota > Desulfovibrionia > Desulfovibrionales > Desulfovibrionaceae > Desulfovibrio. Next base: position 19,297 of record JAFTDG010000012.1, read on the forward strand.
ATAATTCCTTGTAGTATCAGTTACAGGTGTACGCAAAAGGAGTTTTTATGAGCCGCACGCCGCTTCCTGAGTCCACACTCTTGAGCAATGCTCCCTTGGGACGACTGGATGCCGTGCTTGCGGCCGCGCACATGATACCACGGCAGACAGATGTGCCGGGTATATTGCGTATGCTGCGGTACTGCGGTCTCCACCTGATATCGTTCCAACGTCTTTGTGTGATGATAGAAACGCCGTTACGCGAGCGGTGCAGGCTCTATTCTCTTGATGTTACGACGAACAGCAATACCAGTTCCCGTGTGGAGATGTTTGCCGACGACGCTAAGTACGCCCTTTTTCGCCAGACGGACTCCTGTTTGCTGACAGGGGAAGAGCTGGAGCACGACTTCCCATCGGCGTCGCGGTTGGATGTGTTCAGCAACCTGCGCCAATGCCTGTTGCTGCCCCTGCCTGTGGGAGTGAACGGCTACCATGCCGCCTTGCTGTTCATCTGGACGGAAGCCATACCTAGTGAAGACGTCATATCTCTATGTCGTGTGCTTGGGGGTATCATTGCTGCCGCTTTGACCAAGATATTGCAGTCAGAAGAACAGAATATGGAAATGGAGGCGCTGCGGCAGGAGCGGGACCATCTCAATATTCTTGTGGGTATTGCCAATGTTGTCAACAGTACCCTGGATCTGGACAGCCTGCTGGACATGGTTGCCATGGACTTGCGCCGTTTCTTCCAGATCAGTGATGTGGCTCTGCAGCTCCATGAGCACGACGGCAAGGTAACCCTGTACGGCACGAATGCCGGCAGAGACCGCACTTCCGCTAGCCCCCGGGCCGTCAGCGTGCCGTTGAAGGGGGCTTTGCTGCACTGCTTCAACCAGGGAGAGCCCTTTCGCCTCCTGCGTGAGAACACACTGCAGACGATTCAAAAGACCGACCCCATGGCGGCATATTTTCTTGGCAACGGTAACAGGGTCGTATGTGGCTTTCCCCTGGTCTTTCGGCAGAAGTGTCTGGGTGTGCTGCTGCTGGCCCATGCCCATGCAGATCCATTTACACGGGATGCGGCAAGCCTGTTGGTGCAAATAGCCAATTCTGTAGCCTGCGCCGTGCATAATGCGCGGGAGTATGCCTCTGTCAACGCGGAAAGCCGGCGTCTGGCAGCAGAAAATGCTTCCCTGTCTGCAGAAATAGCCCAGCATCAGGGCGACAGTGCCATTATTGGCCAGAGTGATGCCATACGGCATGTGCTCCGGCAGATTGAAATGGTGGCGGACAGTGACAGCAATGTTCTGCTTCTGGGTGAAACCGGGACGGGCAAGGAGCTTGTGGCTGAGGCCATTCACAGGCGCAGCAGCCGCAAGACGCGGCCTATGGTCAAGATCAACTGCGCTGCCGTGCCTGCCGGATTGTTGGAAAGCGAGCTGTTTGGCTATGAAAAGGGGGCCTTCACCGGGGCTGTACGTCAGAATAAGGGACGTTTTGAACTGGCCCAGGGCAGTACGCTTTTGCTGGACGAAGTGGGCGACCTGCCCTTGGAGTTGCAGCCCAAGCTGCTGCGCATCCTGCAGTCGCGGGAGCTGGAGCGTCTGGGCGGGCATACGGTTATCCCTGTGGATGTGCGGCTGGTGGCGGCCACCAATCGCAATCTTGCAGACATGGTGCGCGATGGCCGGTTTCGTGAAGATTTATACTATCGCCTTAATGTCTTTCCCATCCGTATTCCGCCTCTGCGTGAGCGCAGGGAGGATATTCCCCTGCTGGCCCAGCATTTTATGGAGCAGATTTCCAGGCGGATGCGGAAGAATATTGTGCGTATACCGGCAGATGCGCTGCACTGGCTGTGCAGTCAGGAATGGCCGGGCAATGTGCGCGAGCTTGCCAATGTCATTGAGCGGGCGGTTCTGAGCAGTACTGACAAGCTGCTGCACTTCGAGCCTGACGTCTTGAAGAGTGATTATAGGATGGGCAAGCCTGCTGCGCGAGGTGTCGGAGGCAGACGTGCGGTCACAGACCATGCCCGGTCACGAGACATGCGTCAGGAGATTATTGATGCCGTCAACGCCTGCAACGGCCTCATTGCGGGGCCCCGTGGGGCTGCGGCCCTGCTGGGAGTAAACAGATCCACGCTCAATTCCCGTATGAAGAAGCTGGGGCTGGACGTGAAGAAAATTATGGAAGATAGGTAAAACACAAAAGCAGGGCGTTCACTGGGGCGTCCGCAACACCAAAGGAGGCACGTTATGACTGAAGTAGGTGGCATTGACTTGGGGGCCATGTTCCGCAATGCTACAGCAGGGCTGTCTAAGGACGGTCAGGCCCTGCAGACCAAGATTGACGCCATGAGTCGCGCGGGTCATGTGGAGCAGAAGGATTTGCTGGAAATGCAGTTTGCCATGGGACAGTATAATGCCAAGCTGGAGGCTGTGTCTTCCATCACCAAGAGCATGATGGAAACGCTCAAGAGTATGGCACAGCGTCAAGGCTAGCAGTATCAGTGCATCTGGTTGCCCATCCCCCGGTTGTCTTCCGGGGGATGGCGAAAATGGCAGGCATCGTTATTTCGGAGCTGATTAAGGAGAAGAAAATATGTCTCAGGTACACGTTAATAATGGACCTCAGGTTCTGCAAAACCAGATTGGCCAGCCGAACAATGACGCCCCTGCCGGCAACAATGTGCAACCGCAAGTGCAGCCACCAGTGCAGCAGCCGGCGCCACAGGACGTCAATGCTGCGGCCCTGAGGCGTCTTTCGGACACCGACCGCGCAGCGGCCGAGGTTTTCCTCAAGGGCGTCTCCACCCAGGAGGCCCTCAAGCATACCAAATGGTCCCTGGCGACCAAGATTATCTCTGGACTGTTTACCTTTGGCATTGCGCCCGCCATCATGTGCCATGTGGAATCGAAAAGAGAACGGCAGCTGGCACAGGACGTGGTGCAGCTCAAGGATGGCTTGAACACCCTGTCCAGCAATGCGAACAAAAAGAGAGTCTACGTCAGTATGGACGGCAATCGCTTGAAGATCAGCCGCGATGCCAACGGCGTACTCTCCACCACCATTGGCGGCGAGAAGATTGTCTCCAACTACAACGCCAAGACACTTGCGGAAAAGCTTGAGGACGACATCGTCACCAATACGGACCTGTACGGCACACAGGCCGCGCTGGACATTTTTGCCAAGGGAAAGCCAGCGCCCTTGCCGGCAGCGGGCGCAACGGGCCATGCGGGCCAGTCGCTCACGGAACAGTACGACGCGGCCAAGGCCAAGATCGATCAGCGGGTTGCCAAGGCCGAGGCGGCCGTCAAGAAGGACGGCACGGCGTCAGCTCTCATGCAAGAACTGGAAGCAGCGCAACGTGATTGTACCAAACTGCAGGAGCAGTGCGAGCAGACCGAGATATCCTGCAATAAAATACTCCTCAAATGTGAAGAGGATTTGAAAACCCTCAACAAAAGCGAGAAACTGCTTCAGGTGTCAAAGAACGAAGGTGGCAACGTCGATGGGCTGCTGAAGGAAGTTAGCACAAAACGGAAGCTTGCCCTGGATACGAAAGCAAAAGCAGAAGCGGATCTGTTGCGTTTGCGGACAAAAACAACGCCGGAACTTGAAACTGCGAGCATCCGCAGGGATGCTGCCCTGCTGGCAGCGGGGGAAAATGCCCTGTGCAAGGGGCTTATGGATGCGCGTAAGGCTCTGGAGAGTCTCACATCGACCCATACACAGAAGCTAAAGTCGTTGAACACGCGCCTCCACCAGCTAGAGACCTTGCCCCTCCAAGACAAGACAGCGGCGGTGCAAGCGGAAATTTCCGCCCTCAAGACCACCCTGGACGGAGCGCAGGCGCCGTTGGAGAACCCGTGGGAACTCCAGGCCAACGATCCCAAGGATGCCCTGGACAGCAAGGGCGTCAACGACGCCCGCCACCGTGAACTCTGCCTCAAGGCCATCAAGGCCCATTTGGACATTGACGGCGGGGAATTGCACAGCTGCCCCACGCGGTATCTGGATCGCATGGCCCAATATGCCATTGAAGGCTACTACGGCTCGGCCCAAAACCTCCTTGACCATGTGCTCAAAATTTCCACCACCAGCCGCATTGCCAGCCAGGACGTCATGGAACTCATGGACGTGCGCCAGCAGGACGCCAACAGCGGACAGAAGGTCAATGTGGCCGTGCTCAAGCCCCAGAATAACGCGTTCCGCACGGCCACGCAGCAGCAGGTGGCCAATTTCGCTGCGGACATCATCTACTCCGGCAATCTTGTGGACGAGGACAAGCTGGCGCCGGAAGTTCGCCTGCGCAATGTTTTGCAGACCAATGCCGCCGTCATCGGCGACATGATCAAGGTGGAGGCCGGCCTCAACGCCGTGGATCTGGAAACCAAGGCCAAGGAGGCCGAAGCCAATGCAGCGAAGCCCGATGCCACCGAGGCCGACAGACTGGAGGCCAAAGCCGCCAGGGCCGAGGCCGACGCCGCTCAGTTCGCGGCCAGGACCCTCCGGGGCAGCATGCTGGGGAAGGCCGCGAATGCCATCGGCAATTTCTTCAGCGGCTTGTTCGGTGGGGCAGCCAAGAAGGCGGACGAAAAGAAGTTCACCTCGCTGGAAAGCCTGGCCGCAACAGCCGAAGCCAAGGCCCTCAGGGCGGAGTTGGAGGTGTTGTCGCAACTGGCGGACGCTGTGGCCCGCGCCCAGACCGAAGTAGCCGAACACCCGGACGATCCCGCCCGTTTGTCCGCTTTGGTGGACGCCCAGAAGGCCTTGGAGAATATCGAACACAACGAACATCTGAGTTCCGTGCGCAACGAGGCCACGGCGGCCCGGCTGGCCGTGCGTCTGGCCAGGGCCGAAGAGCAGGCCAGTCTCAGCGGCAGCGAGGCTGACAGGCAAAAGGCCGAAAGCCTGCGTCAGGCCATTGAGAATGCCAGGCCGGGCGTACCAGACGCGTCACTGGGGAAGGAATTTGACGTGTCGGCCAACACGGCCCTGCAGGATCTGGGAGGCCGCCTGACAAGCGTGGAGCATCTACCCGAGGCGGAGCGCACCAGCCTGCTGGACGCAGTACCTTCTGAAATGGGCGACGCGCTCAGACAGATGCTGGGGGACGTGCGCGACGGTCTGCTGGAGAAAAATGCGCCCGCTGACGCATCGACCATCCTGGCCGGCATTTTGCAGCTGGAAGACAAGGATTTGCGGGAGACCGTGCACAAGGTCAACGAGAATGTGACCCAGGCCGCATCCATGGTGCAGGAGGAGATGACCACCGCCATCCTCATGATGGACACTACGCTCTCCGCCCCCACCAAGGCCGTAGTTCGGGAGTTCAAGGCCGCGCTGGAGGCCGAAAACCTGCCCCTCACGCAGGAAAACGTCGAGGCTTTGCTTGCGCGCAAGCCCCTGCCGCAGGCTGTGGCAACGGCTCTCAACGGCCTTTCCTCGGCCATCACTGGCGTGGACAGCGCCGACCAGCGCACACGCCTGGCCGGTAAGGTGGCAGTCAATGCCTTTGAGGAATACGCCCGTCTGGCCCAGAACGCCAAAGAAGCCCAGGACGTCGCCACACAGGCCGCGAACGCCGCGACAGAGGCTACAAGATACGAATTTCAGTGCAGAGGAGATGTAAACTCGACGCTGGCTGTGGTTAATGAAGCCGATGAAGTATGGAAGGCCAAGCAAACGCAGGCCGCGCAATCCCAGACAGCAGCTGAACAGGCGGAAGTGACGGCCCAGGCCCTGGAAGATGCCTTTGCCGCCCAGCCCCAGAATGTACGCGAGGCTTTGCAGCTGGAAAGCACGGCTACACTTGCTGAAAGCCGCGCTGTTGCCCTTGAGGCTGAGGCCGCCAAGGTCAGGGAAGCGGCCGATGCCGCCGAAAGCCGCGCCGCTTCCCTGGAAGATGTGGCTGCCAGGGCCAAGGATGCGGCCGATGAAGCTGAACTTCAGACCTATGTGGCTGGTGCCCCGGCTGATGCCGCAGAGAAGGCGCGTACGACCCGCAAGGCGGCAGACGAAGCCGCCGCCGCTGCGGCCAAAGCCCGCAGTGAGGCCGATGAAGTCCGCAAGCCGGTCATTGCTGCGGCCAACGCCCGCAGTGAGGCCACCGCAGCCCGCAATGCGGCTAATGCGGCTGTTCAGGCCGTTGACCCGCAGGCTCTGGAGGACGCCAGAACAGTGCAGGATTCCGCCACAAATGCCCGCCAGCAGGCCGATGCGGCCAGGGCCACAGCCAACCAGCATCAGGCGGAGGTGAACAACGCCAAGCAGGCATTTGACAATGCCAGCGCAGCCCATGCCGCCAACGTGCAGACCAGGCTTGAGGCGCAAACCGCCAAGGCCCAGACCGAGGCCGCCAAGGTCAAGGCCGAGGCCGATGCCCAGGCAGCCCAGGCCGAGGCCAATGCCGCGCTGGGCGTTGGTCAGGACGGTCAGCCTGTTGCCGTAGCGGAGGACAACGCCCCCGCCGCCGCCCCGGCCAATGCGGCGGAAGCGCACCGGCTGCGCCTGGAGAAACTCAATGCCACTGAGCTGAACACGCTGGCAGCGGCAGCCGCCACAGATCTAAACAGCGACGGCGTGGGCAAGTTCATCAAGTTCGTCATTCAGGACTATTTCCAGAGCGTGCCCCTAGCGGACAAGCGGGCCATGGTTGCGGCCGGCCTGCGCTACGCGCCGCCCCATGCCACATCCATGCAGAAGCTGGGTGCCATGCTCAAGGGCGCTGGCCCGGTGCTGCAGAAGATCTTCCAGGGGCTGGACGGACCTGGCCTGCCCCAGGATTTGCGCATCGCCTGCCAGGACATGAAAAGCCGTCTGGCCCCCATCCCGCCGGACATTGTGGAGGCCCATTTGCTGGACATGGTCAACAGCTCCAACGGGCGCATCCGTAACATTGAGGTGCTTTCCTCCCTGGGCGCGGCCAGCGTGGGCCAGGCCTTCCGCTGCCGCATCACGGACCAGCACGGGCAGGCGCGTGAATGCGTGGTCAAGATTCTGCGGCCTGAAGCGGCCAACCGCGTCAAGCGCGAGCAGCCCATTTTCGAGAAGGCGGCCGCCAGGGTGCCCGGTATGTCTGGCACATTCCGGGGGCAGCTGGCAGGCATCATGGAGGAGCTGGATTTCGGCATCGAAGCTGGCAATGCCAAAACCGGCGCGGTGTACGACAAGCCCTTCGACGGCCAGCAGCGCAGCATCCAGAGCGTTAAGGTGGTGGAGGACATCCCGCCCAAGAGCAGTTCCATGGCCATGGAGATGGCCCCCGGCACCACCCTGGACGGCTTCCTCAAGGATACCAGGGATGAAATTACACGCATGGGCCAGAATCTCGGCAGAACGGAATCGTTCAACGCGCAGGGCCAGCTCACCAAGGTAGAGTACGAAGTGCCCGAGGGGCGTCTGAACGATGTCAATCCCGTCAAGGCGCGCCTGCAGGAATTGTACGACGAGGCGGCGGCCCGGCACAAGCAGCTCACCGCGCTTGCCGAAGTGTGGGTGACGGAGGGCATCTTCGGCGAGCAGGGCTTCTTCCACGGCGATCTGCACGCGGGCAATATCATGAGTGACGGCAAGAAGCTCACGGTCATTGACTTCGGCAATGCCACCAAACTGTCCCAGGTGCAGCAGAGCTCTATCATGACCATGATTGTGGCCACCACCACCAGGCAGTCCACCAAGTTCCTCGATGCCTTCCGCGCCATGCTGCCCCCGGAGGCCCAGGCCGTCTTTGACGACAAGCGGCAGCAGCTTCTGGAGAGCGTGCGTGTGATCATGCAGAAGGGCGACCTGGGCGACACCGGCGGCCGCATTGCCGCCATTATGGGAGAAATCCAGCGCAATGGAGTGGAAATCCCCCATGCCATCTTCAATTTCTCCGGCAGCCAGATACGTCTGCAGAGTTCCATTGACGAGATGATCACCCTCATGAACCATATTCAGATGGAAATGCGGGCCATAGATACGATCAGATCTGTGAACTCACCGGATGTCCTGCCGTTCGACCGCAACATATCCAACACGGTCATGGCAGCCATGGCCGATGAGAATCAGTCCCACCAGTCCGTTATGGGGTATATCGACAATCATATCGTGCAGATAGAGGATGAAAACTCTGCATTGAGTGAGGAACAGGCACAGGACGTACGTACGGCCCTCAGCTTCCCCTCCTTTGTCGTGGACTTTAAGGCCACGAACGTGGACAAGGATCCAGCTTTGCTTGAGGTATGGAACCAGCACAAGGAAGCCCTGGAGAACACGGCGCACCCGCAGCATGATGCGGCGGTCACCGAAATCATCAGGGCACTGCGGACCAAGGCCCTGAATACCTTGAACGCCCTGAAGGCCGAAGAGCAGAAGGATCACAGCCGCCGCGCCAGCCCTCAAACCTTCCTGAACGTCATGGGCGACGTGGTGGAAACCAACAAGAGCGGTGCCATCAAGAAGCTGGGCATCTTCTCTTCTGTCAAATATGCCCTCTTTGACAAGATATAACTCCGTAATCGCTGCGGCGGGGTGCCGGCCAGCCGGCGCCCCCGCACAACAGGGGGGCACTATGTTTCAGACGGTGGTAATTTTCCACAGGGAAACACAGCAGTAGTACAAGCCGTAAAACGGGGAGAACTTCAGGGCAGTCCGTTAGTTAGAAGGGAATATCATGCTGGAAGTTGCAACGTCACCCGCGTACAGAGATTTGATGCATGCCTTGGGCAAACTGGTGGACTGGACAGAGCAGGCAGGAAAGAGCGGCCTGCCCTCCGGCCCTCCACCAGAAAATCTGGTGCGGCAGTTCAATGAAGCTCTTAACGCGGCCCCGGGTCAAGCCGGGCAGGGGGTGTCCTCCGTTGGGCCAGAGCAGCGTGTGGATGCTGCTGCGTCTGGGGAAGGTGCACTGTCTTCACGGGAAACTGCGGCAGCTGGTGGAAACACACCATCAGAGGTCATCGGTGCGTCTGATATGTTCCAGCAGGACGGCAGGACCGTCCGCCCTGCAGACAGTAAAATGACCGTCAATGACCGTGTATTTGCTGAGCAACGCCGCAAAGCTGAAGACATGACTGTTGCGCAGAAAACCAACATGGATCGGGGGCTGGAGGCAGTGGATAAGGCCGTTCACAGCCAACGGACAGATTTCTTTGACACGGCGCATAAGCTCTCACAGCTGCTGAACAGGCCAGCCGCAGAGATTTCGCCCATGGACCTTTTGCAGGCGCAGCGGCTGGTGGGCATTTTGAAGGTACATGCCGAATCCGGCAGGAAGGTTTCTGAAGGTGTCAGCGATACGCTGGAGCAGCTGCTGGAACAGCAGGGCTGACGGAGACCTCAGGCGCAGTGCCATGGAAGTCAGGTAGCAGGCATTTCGGGAGGCAGGTGTGTTATTGGAACTGAAACCTTGTGCATGCTCCAAGTGTGAGCATACGCCGCATATGGAGAGTATAATCCCTGAAGGCCATTTGAAACCTGTGTGGCGGCTTGCCTGTGAGTGTGGGCAGTGCACGCAGCAATGGAGCGTGACACCCGAGGCCGCCATACGTTTGTGGAACAGAGCCATGCAGAATTCCTGGCAGGTTAACCGTCGGTCTTTATCTGAGGAGATGTCTGGCCAGTGTTATTCGGCTGGCGACAGTAACATGTAATGGAGGGCATTCATGAATGGCGAACTGTTGATAACCGAACTGAGCCATGCACTGGGTATTGAACTGAAATTTTCTGAGGCTGGTACGTGCGGCGTCTTCTTTGATGACGATGAAGTGATTTTTGAGCAGCACGACGGGCAGCTTTATCTTATTGCAGACCTGGGCTCCGCTGCTGGCCGATCAGATGCCTACGGTCGCCTGCTAGCTGCCAACTGCCTCGGACAGGAATCCGGCAATGCCACCCTGGGCCTGGATACAGTACGGGAGGAATTCACCCTGCACCGCATTCTAAACGGTGATATGGGCTATCAGGAATTTGAAAAAATTCTCACCGTTTTTGTACAGGCCCTGCGCTACTGGAAGGAATGGTTGGTCAATCCGCCGGCCTCGGCCGAAAAGGAAACGTCATTGCCGCCCGCAGGGGGCATACAAGCTTGATGCGTACATGACGGCAGCGCCTGCCAGAACACCACTATACGACGTAGCGTTATGGGGGGATGTTTGCCCAAACGCTGCGACCTGACCAAGGAGACCCCATGAGCCAAGTCAATCTGAATCCCGTCCAGGGGCAACAGCCGATTCAAGGCAACAATGCGCCCAACGGCGCCCAGCACAACCCCAATCTGCCCCAGGAGCTGCAGAACGCCCGACCATCCACGTCCGGATGGTCCACCTTCGGTCGCGTGGTGCTGGGCGTGGTGCGCGTCATCGGTGCCATTGCCACTATTGGCATCAGCGAACTCATCATCCGCAAGGCCATGGCTTCGCCAGAACCGCCCCAGCCGCGTGTGCCGCGCAATCAGCCAGCCCTGCTGCCCCAGGCGCAGCCCCGCACGGACGCCGACAATACGTCGCTTGTCAGTAACATGCGCAAGCTCAACCTGCCGCAACCACACCTGGACGCACTCAAGACCGTGCTGACCGACCTCGCGGCACGCTATGGCGACAATGCACCCAAGACCCTGGAAGACCTGCGGCACCTGGAAACCCACAAGGGGCCTTTTATTCTTAAATTGGAGAAACTTGTGAGCAACTCCGAAGAATATGTGGATCCGGCCCGGCTGCAGCGACTGGCCAGGGAAATTCTGGAGCCGGAAATGGCCCGGCGTGCCGTGGGCGATCAACTGCAGCACAAGGCCCAGGAGCTGGGCATGCAGCTGCGGCCTGAGGGCATCAAGCTGGCCACGGAACTCCTCATGCGGGATTGCGCCAAAAAAATCGAAAGTTTGCCCATGGGTGTGGTAACGGACACGATAGAGAACTTCCTCAACCCTGATCCCAGGAGCAATGCCGGTTCGGTGAAGAACTCCTACGACAGCATCACCAAGTATGTGGACGTGGCTGATGTGCTGGGCCGGGCCGCGCTGCAGGACGGACTGGAAGCGAAGGCACTGCCTCCGGCCCACCAGACGGCCGTGGACAACGCGCTCAACGAGCTGCGCTCGGCCTATGGCCAGAACTGCCTGCCCACGGGTATGAAGGCTGTGCTGTTAACGCGTCTGCCGGACAACCATTCACTGAGTACCAAACTTAATGAAATGGCGGCCAAGACACAGACCGCCATAAGCCCCGAGGCATTCGCCCAGGAGGTCAAGAACCTCCTGAAGCCGGTGGCGCAACACCACGCCCTGTCCCAGGCCCTGGGGACCAAGCTGGAAAAAGATCACGGGCTCCAGCTTCATCCCAAGGTCTTCCCCACCCTGCTGGACAATCTGCTGCGCAACAGCCCGGATTTGAAAAACGCCATGCCAGGCGTGGAAAACGCCCAGAGTGCGCAGCAGGCCCTGGAGGCCCAGAAGGCCTCAGTGGATACCTTCCTCAAGGCAGTGGCTGACAACGTCAGGCACATGGAAGAGACCTACCTGCCCCAGGTTCAGGCCGAACTGCGGCCCATCCTGCAGAGCCTCATCCACAGCCTGCCCTTTGACCCTCAGAGCAGGGCGGCTTCCGATGGCCAGCTGAAGAATCTTGTTTCTGACATGCGTAACTGGCAGGCGTCTATACCCTTGGGCGATCCGAGCCTGAACGCTTTCTGCACCAGGTTGACGGAGGATGTGAATATCAGAACACAGCGACTTGCCGGGCAGGACGGGAGACAATTCACGGAGAACAGTAATATCGCAACGTCCTTCCGGGCTGACGTCAGCCGGAACGTCTATAAGTTCAACGGCAAGGTCTTTGACCACAAGCCTGAAGACCAGGTGATCGGCGAGTTCACGCAAATGGTGCCCACGGCCATTGACCAGCAATTCCTCTCCAAGCTCAGCAACCAGTATCTGTGGAAAGACCTGACAGAGCCCTTGCTGGCCCAGGTGCTGTTGCAGCCCGGCGGCGATCCGGCCGAGGGGCAGCGCTTATGGCGGAACAGCGGAGCCCCGGTGCAGGAGGAAGCGCGCAACAACGGCCTGACCTTCAATACGACACGGCCTGAAATATCGCCCAACGGCAACTTCTCACAACCCCAGGACGTTGGTCTGCCCAACGATGGGTATTTTTCCATCACCGTATCCGACGACAAGAAGACTGCCGTGGTGGAAATGGTTCTGCCCCAAGCAATCACCACTGAAGGCCCCGCAGTGATAATCCCCGTAGGTACGGTCACACACACCATGCAGGTGACCTGCGAACTTTCCGGCGGTGATCCCAACGTCAAGCCAAGGGTGACAGGCATAAAGCTGGGCCAGGAACTGCGTCCCTTGAATAAGTGACCTTTTGCCGTGTCAAAAATGTGGGACAGGGGCTTGCCTGTCAGCTAATGAAGATGCTGTTATGCCTTCTTGCTGTCCAGCCCCTGTCCCTGTTTGATGATGCGTGAGACGGCGGCCACCATTCCGGCGGCGTCAGCCACACCAGCGGGAATAATGAGCGTATTGCCGGTTTTGGCAAGATTGCCGAATTCGCTGATATAGGCTTCGGCGAGGCGCAGTTGTGCGGCGGCTACGGCATCATTGCCAAGCTGTTCTCCCACAATGCGCAGACCTTCGGCAGTGGCCGTTGCCACAGTACGGATTTGTGCAGCTTCACCCTCGGCCTGGTTGATCATGGCCTGCTTGCGCCCTTCGGATTCGGCAATAGCGGCCTTTTTGGCACCCTCGGCACGGTTGATCTGTGACTGCATTTCACCTTCAGATTCAGCTATGGTTGCGCGTTTCTCGCGTTCTGCGCGCATTTGTTTTTCCATGGCTTCCATGACCGTGGCTGGTGGGGTGATATCGCGGATTTCGTAGCGCAGCACTTTCACCCCCCAGGGTGCGGTTGCTGCGTCCAGGGCTTCCACAACTTCCTGGTTGATGCGCGTACGTTCTTCAAAGGTTTTGTCCAGTTCCAGCTTGCCAATAACCGAACGCAGGGACGTTTGGGCCAGCTGAATGGCGCCCCATTCGTAGTCTGATATGCCGTAGGCGGATTTTTCGGGCGTGATGACCTGCAGGTAGAGCACGCCATCAATATCCACGCTTACGTTGTCACGGGTAATGCAGGTCTGTTTGGGTACGTCCAGCACCTGTTCTTTAAGGCTGCGGCGATAGGCGCAGCGATCAATGAACGGAACGAGAATATGAAAGCCGGCAGACAGCACTTTATGGAATTTTCCCAGCCGTTCCACCACATAGGCTGTCTGGTTGGGCACCACTACTGCTGTCTTGATGAGCGTGATGACCACCAGCACCACCAGCAGAAACAGCCAGCCAGAACTGCTCAGAAATTCAATGGGATCCATTACGGCCTCCTCAGTTATTGGTAACGTGTGCTGTGTACGGGGCAACGCGCAGCGTGAGCGTATCGTTGGGCAGCGCGTCCAGCACCGTGATGGGAGCATCCTTTGTCAGGGGAATATCGGCGACGGCGCGCCAGAAGCTGCCGCCCACATACACTTCACCCATCTGATTGGGCATGATGTCGCGGCTGACCGTTCCGCTTTCCCCCTGCAGGGGGTGTGGCGGGGCAGCTTCAGAGAGGCCGTTGTCATCAGTCCGACGGGAGCGGCCGCCGAAAATCGAGCGCAGGCGACGGCGTAAAAAAATCAGAGTGGCGATGGATACTGTCGCAAAAACGATAAGCTGTATGTTGATTCCAAGGTCCATCAGGGCGGTCAGGGCAGCGGCCCAGGCGCCAACGCCGAAGAAAAGGAGTACCTGGGTGGGAGTGAGCAGCTCAGCTCCGAGAAAGGCCAGGCCCAGCAGAAACCAAAGCAGTGAAGCACTCATAATGACGTACTCCTTGACGATGACAGACGGCACGTACAGGTGGCAGAGCAATCTCGGCAAAACAACAATATCTGACACCAGCATGTCAGGCAAGTAGCGTGCTCTTGGCAGAATAATTTCGCTTGCCTTCCATATTGCCTTTGCTGCGCCTTGAACACAGGCTGTGGGTATGGTAGCAAGAAAGCAATACCTTGGGCTGGCGTGTCGCTACAGTACGCCGGCCATGGGAGCTGCTATGTTCCTGAGCCGCATAACAGGTTTTTTTTCACGTCTTGTGGGGCGAGATAGTACGAAGGCAGACCAATCTTCACCCGCATCTCAGGATGCTGTGGAACTGTTTTTTACCAGACGCCATCATTCATTCAAGCTTTTTCTTACGGCATGGAATGCCTTTCAGGAAACCATGACCGAGCTGGAATATACCCTCTGCTGTGACCACCCCTTTGGCCTGTACCGGGTACGGGCACTGTGTACGAGTATGGCCACGCAGGTGTTTCAGTGTATCAAGCAGCTGGAGTTACTGGACAAAGCACCCTGTTCCACCCTGTACCAACGCTTTGGCGAGCTGCAAAAACAGGTGGCTGGCGAGGTGTACGAGCCGGAATCCTGCCTGCTTGGTCCATTTGTAGTGCCTTTGGGACGAGGGAAGGATGCAGCGCTTGAAGCCCTGTGCCGTGAGAATATGTGCCTGATTGATCCCGGCACGCTTCGGGTTGAGTCCCTGCGCACGCAATTCCCCGAAGCTGTGCCCCAGGGTTTTGTGATTACCGCTGCGGGCTGCCAGCATTACTTCCAGAGCAACGGTCTGCAGAATGAGATCAACCGGCGCATACAGGCAGCGGGAGGGCTTGAACCCAAAACGCTTTCCCGTCTTTCCCGTCAACTGGGGGAGCTGGTTGAGAATACCCCCCTGCCGGATGATTTGCGCACGGCAGTGCTGGAGGCTGTGGGGCGGTTGCGTAACATGTATGCCGGCTGTGACATGCAGCTTCTGTTGCGCGGGCGCGTATGGCCGCCAGATGCGGGCGAAAGCTGCGGCGTTGTGGTATGGGGGCCGCCTGTGCCCCTGCACGCTCCAGATGAGGCTGTGCTCAAGGCCGTGCTGGGAACGCTGGCCCGCAAACAGTACTCTCAGACCCTGGTGTACCGTCGTGCCCGTGGCCTGACAGAACTTGGCACGGGGCTGTGTATTACCTGTATGGCCGTGGCCAAAGGGTGTCGCGGAGGCCTTGTGCAGACCCGTGCGCCACTGCAGCCCGACAGCCCTGACAGTTATGTCTATGCCTGTGACGGCCTGCCGCAAAATGTGGAATACGCCACTATGCCTGTACACTGGGTACGTGTCTCGCACAGCGTTCCGCGCCAGGTAACCATGTTGCACACCAGTCATCCCGGGCAGCCCGTGCTGGACGATGCTATCGCCATCCGTGCGGCAGAACTGGCGCAAGCTGTGGAAACGGCAGCCGGTTGCCCGCAGGTGTTGACATGGGTAGGCACGCCTTCGGGGCAGGTGCTCATGCTTATGACACGCCCCATGATGTCGTTATCTGACGCAGGAGATGGCCTGCCCCTGCCAGAGCATGCCTTGGAGCAGAGGGAAGATCGGTTGCTGGAGGGGGGAATGACGGTCTGCCCCGGGCGGGTTTGCAGCCCCGCCTGGATTGCCCGCAGATGGGAGGACGTTCGCCGCTTTCCCAAAGGCGCCATCCTGATTGTGCCCGACGATGCGTACATCTGGGGTTCGCTTATTGATCGCGTTGCGGGCATTATTGTGGAACAGGGTACCCAGGGATCGCGTTTGGCCTCGCTGGCACGGGAATTTGGCAAACCAGCGGTATTTGGTATGCAACGGGCCACAGAAGTGGTGGAGAACGGGGAACGCGTTACCTTGTGCGCAGATGTATGTTCGCTTTTTGCTGGCAGGCAGGATGCCCTGCTGCCCCGAACATCCCCTCGGCATGACTGCATGCCGGGCAGTCCCGTGTACCGCATTCTTCAGAATGCCTCCCGCCGTATTTTGCCCCTTACGCTTGATGTGGACAGCGTGGACTTCAGGGCCGATAAGTGCGCCACCTACCACGATATTGTGCGCTATTGCCACGAGCGGGCTGTCAGCGCCATGTTCAGTTTGGGCTCAGAAAAGAAGTATGCCCCGCAAAGGGTCAAGCAGCTGCGGGATACAGTGCTCAAACAGTTCTGGGTGGTCAATTTGAGTGATGGCTTTGCCAGAACACCGGCCGGGCCGGTTATTGATGTGCAGGACATTGCCTCGCGCCCCATGCTGGCCATATGGGGTGGCATGAATGCTCATCCCTGGCAGGGGCCACCGCCGGTGGACGGCAAGGGTTTTTTGTCTGTACTGTTCGAGGCCACGGCCAATCCCAATCTTGATCCTGCGGCACAAACAGCCTATTTTACTGAAAAAAATTATTTTCTTATTTCTCATGATTATTGCAGCCTGCATTCACGCTTCGGATTCCACTTCGTGTCGGTGGAGGCACGTTTTTCAGAACGCACCAGCGAGAATTATCTGAATTTTCAGCTGCGTGGCGGCGCGGCAGATATAGAGCGACGTATACTGCGCGTGCGATTTGTGGCTGATATTCTCTGGGAGTTTGGTTTCACTCCTGTGGTACATAATGACGCCGTTAGCGCTACGCTCAAGGGCATTGGGGCGGAAGATGGCGAGCATTTGCTGGCCGTGGCAGGGTATATGACAATCCATACGCGTCAGCTTGACATGATTATGCAGGATGCCGCCCAGGTCGCCTCCCGCCGTGAGGTAATGCTACAGCACTGTCGAGCCCTATACAGGGGCGAGATTTCCCCCAGAGAAGATGCATCATGCCAAAGGTCGCAGCCTGTTTAGGAGATCAGTGATGCCGTCAACCATGTCATCTCCCCACCGGGGCTACAAGGCTATCCACCGCCGTGTGCTCATCATGCTTTTACTTATGGCATTGACGCCGCTGGTGGCACTGGGGCTCTTCTGTATGGACAGGCTTACCGCCATCTATGACGAGAAGATCAGCGCCGGTCTGGAGGCCGTGGCCAGCAGCAAGCACCGTGCCCTGGATACATTTATGGGGGAGCGTATCGCCCAGATCAAAACTCTGGCTTTCACCCATTCCTACGACGAACTCAGCAATCCGTCACGTTTGAGCGCTATTTTCAGCGTGATGCAGAGTAACAGCCGTTCTTTTGTTGATATGGGCATTATTGCCATGGACGGTCGCCACGTTTCCTATGTGGGCCCCTATGATCTGCATAAGGCCAACTATGCCGAAACGCCCTGGTTTTCCGAAGTGTTGCGCAAGGGAATCTATGTCAGTGATGTGTTCATGGGATATCGGCATGTGCCTCATTTTATCATTGCTGTGCTGCGCCACGAGGGCAGAAGCAGTTTTATTCTTCGGGCCACCATTGATATGGAGGCTGTTGATGCCCTTTTGCAGCGTGTGTACTCCGGCCCGAGCAGCGATGCCTTCATTGTCAGTGAGCAGGGAATATTGCAGACCGATTCGCACCACAATGGGCCTATTTTAAGCAGGTATCCCGTTCCCGTGGAGCGCCTTGCCCGCAACAGCGTGGTTACACAGACGCAATCCACGGCAGATGGCAGGGAGATGCTTGCGGCCATGATGCGGCTGAATTCCATGCCATGGGTGCTTGTGGTCATGGATGACGTGCGAGAAGGCCTTAAACCCTTGCGCCAGCTCAAGGGCTTTATTCTGTTATTCACGCTTCTGGGTGGCCTGCTCACTTGCATAGGCGCGGAATTGTGCACACGCCGTTTGGTGGCTTCGTTGGAAGCCGCAGACCAAAAGCAGGCCCATATTGACGCGCGCATGCTGCAATCCAGCAAGATGGCTGCGCTGGGTAAAATGGCAGCGGGTGTGGCCCATGAGGTCAATAATCCCTTGATGCTGATTCAGGAAAATGCTGGGTGGATACGCGATTTGCTGGAGGATGAAGACGCTGCAACTATGCAGAATTACGAAGAAATTAAGGAAAGTACAGAGAAAATAGAGCAACACGTGCAGCGCGCCAAGGGAATTACGCAGCGTATGTTGGGCTTTGGGCGGCGCATGAACCCCGGGCGCACTGAAGTGCTTATCAATACCCTGGCAGAACAGGCCGTGGACATGCTGAAGACCGAGGCTGCCAACCGCAGTATCACCATTGAACGGCACTATGACCCACAGGTGCCGGTTATTCTCTCTGACCCCGCACAACTGGAACAGGTGTTCATAAACATTATCGACAATGCCATCGACGCCATGGGCAGGGACGGCAGCATTACCATTGAGACACATGCCCAGGATGGCGGCGTGCGCATTTCCTTTACAGATACCGGGCCAGGCATGGACAGGGAGACATTGCAGCGTATTTTCGACCCCTTCTTTACGACCAAGAAAGTGGGCGAAGGGACGGGGCTTGGCCTTGCCATCTGTTTTACCATTCTTGAAAAACTGGGCGGACGCATAGACGTGCAGAGTGAACAGGGGCACGGTACATCTTTTACCGTCAGTCTGCCGGCGGAACCGCCCCAGATGTTGCCAGAGGAAGGCGCTGAAGAGCAAAAATAGAAAGAGAGAGGCGGGCATGCTGCAAGGAGGCCATATGCGCGCACTGTTTGTGGATGATGAAGTGGAATTTTTGGAATTGATGCAAAAACGTCTGGCGCGGCGCGGTATGGATGTGTCAGTTGCTGCGGACGGGCAGACCGCATTGGATATATTGGACGCCACTGCCAGGGAAGGCGGTGAGCCCTTTCAGATAGTGGTCATGGACGTGCGCATGCCAGGCATGGATGGCTTGGAAACACTGCGCCGTATGAAAGAGAAAATGCCACACTTGCCTGTCATACTGCTTACGGGGCATGCCTGTATGGGGGTGGCGGTGCAAGGTCTGGACCTCGGTGCCTATGACTATATGCTCAAGCCTGTGGCCATCAGCGAACTGATTATCAAGATGGAGGAAGCGGCCCGTTCTGCCGCGTGATATGGCCTTTATTGATTGGCTGCGACGCCGGTTGGGGGCTGTGCCCCGCGAACCGGATCCGGCACAACTGGCCCGTGAAGAGGCCCTCAAGACGCGTCTGCGGGATCGCTGTATGCGCTTCAGGCGACTGCTCTCTGCCAACAAGGCAGCACTTGAAGCCATGAGTGATGTGGAAGAGCACCTTGCTGGCCCGCGTCCTTTTGATATGGCCTATGTGCAGGCGGTCTGTACACGGGCGGTTTCTGCAGTATTTCGCATGGTGCGCGACATCAACCAGCTCTCCGACAATGCCTATGCCTCGCTGCAGAAGGCCTTTGAGCGTGTTCAGGCTGCCATGCAGGAGCAGCTCGCTGTAATAACATCTGTGGAAGGCCCGTTTATTCTGCCCCTATCGGCCATC
>JAFTDG010000096.1 GCA_017454325.1 Desulfovibrio sp.
CGCCCTGACGGGCATGGCGCTAATGTCCATGGTGACCGTAGCCCT
Organism: Desulfovibrio sp.; assembly: GCA_017454325.1. Taxonomy (GTDB): domain Bacteria; phylum Desulfobacterota; class Desulfovibrionia; order Desulfovibrionales; family Desulfovibrionaceae; genus Desulfovibrio. The sequence goes on from JAFTDG010000096.1 coordinate 46, forward strand.
GGTCATGGGTATGGCCCAGATATGCATACAGACCACAGAACTGGTGCACATGGCCCCAGAGTGCATGGGGATCACAGACATGGCTATGGCCCCAAGCATGGCGACCATCGCTCTGGAGAGAACAACAGTCACAGGTTCGACCCTCAGGGTCACCGCTATAATGGCGGTCATGGTGTATATGACGATCGTAGTGCTCCGCATGGACAAAATTTCAGGCCACACGGCTACCGTCCCCATTACCGCCGCTAGGATATGACGAGGTAAAACCAAGGGAGATTATTCTAGACGCTATAAGACATTGCCATTTAATCGGCTCCTGCCGCATTGGGGACAGTGCTTTTGGCTTGTGCACTGGCAGTGCTCTGTGCACCGCCAGCGGATGCTGCGGACGCACGGCATAACGCCTTTCTGAAGGCGGCCCGGGAATTCGTTGTGAATCACAAGTTCCCCGACGGCGAGGCCATCGATAAGGTAATCAGACAGAAGCTTTTTTCATACTTCCGGTACAGATGGAGGCTATCGACAAACTGACAAGGGAACATTTTGGCGACATCTCGCATAGCAGTGGATAGTGTGGGCAGGGTATGCCAGCGAAAAACTCACTGCAGTTTGCGCAAGCCTTGAATCTCATCAGCGGTGAGGCCAGTAAAACCAGAGATTTGCTCTATGGATAAACCTCCTTGCAACATGGCAAGAGCTACCTCAGCCTTGCCTTCCGCTTTGCCTTCCTCAAGCCCCTTCGTATGCCCAAGCATCTCAGCCGAATGGAGCCGCGCCACCATGTCTCGACGGGCTTTTTCCACAGCTTCGGCTTCGGCCCGTTCCTGTTCGTCGGCGCTCATATGTTTGATGATACCCCAGGCCTGTTCCATGGCGGAATCATTTTGGGCAAGTTGCATAAATTGTTCCTCCGTACGGGCGGCGAAAAACTCAAGCCAATGGCTGACCTTTGAGATGTTACCGCGCCGCTTCGGTATTTCAAGAATATTGATTTCTATGGATCCTGGGTATTCTAGACCATTTTGCGCGTCATACATGCGAAAGCGGTGGTGATACGCTATATCATGCATAAAAAAAGAAAAATCTGTAATGACGATTGATATGGCGCGTGTCAGCTTTGCGTAGTCGTCGCCGCTGCGTATCTGATCCACATACATGCGGGCTGTGTAGTATTGAAAACGCTTCCAGAGGTCATCATAGTATTCGAGCTGAATCTCAACATCTATAACGCCGTAATCCCGGGTTTCTACCTTCACATCCAGGGCACTGAGTTTGTCCTGCTTCTTGTCTGCGGCAAAGATGGGGTTGACAACACATATATCGTGTTTAGTCACGGGCATGGCCAGCACGGCCTGCAGCAGGTCGGAAAGCACCGTGAGGTTTTCGCCAAAAACGCGCTTGAATACATAGTCGTTGATGGGAGAAAGCGGTGGTTTGTTCATACATGGATATTAGTCATGATCAAGACGGATTTCAAGGTGTTGGTGGGGCTACAGTCCTCACATAATCGTATGCAAATTCCTCAATACCCACCGCTAAATATGCTCGATGTATCCTTCGGTTTTCCTCTGGGGAGTACTGATTGTGCTTGCTTATACTTAGCTTTTGCAGAGCAGTCGGGGCGTCAAGGCTTTCCAGATACGCCTTGATATCAGATACTCGCCAAGCAGTAGCTCGTAGAGATGGATGGACAGGTTTGGGGAAACGTCCACTTTTACAACCGGCTAGCCATGTGCTGCGGCCCACGGCAACAATCTTTAGCACATCTTTGAGACGGCTCAGGCCGTCATTGGATAGTTCTTCCATAAGATTTACTCCGTTAATAAGGGGATACCTACAGCCAGGATATGACTAAGGGAGAAATCGAGGGAGCTTTTTCTAGATAAAAACGTCCCGCAAGGATTTTTAGACCTTGCGGGACGTTTCAAGACTTTTCATTTGGCGGAGAGGGTGAGATTCGAACTCACGGAACGCGGTTAACGTTCACACGATTTCCAATCGTGCTCCTTCGACCAGCTCGGACACCTCTCCACGGGCATAACTAAATACCACGAATTTATATAGCAAACATGTGGTCAGTGCAAGCAAAATCTTTACACAGCTACATATTGCCCGCTGCAATGCAAACAGAGGACTACTCTGCCCCATGATCCTTGTCATCACGCCGGCTTTTGGTACTTTGGGCAGAACGATAAAATACCCAGAGGCCAAAAACAGCCATAATCAAAATGCCAACGCCGTTGAGCAATGCTAAATTATCCACAGAAGATCCTTGCATACTGTACGACTATGCAGAACGAGAAAGGCACACTGCTGGTTCTTGCCTGCAAGAGGCTGCAACAGATTATTGCCACGTCACCTATGCCATAACCCCCACCTGGCTAAACCCGCTGTCAGCGTATATCACCTGCCCTGTAACGGCGTGGGCGAGATCAGAAGCGAGGAATGCGGCCACACCGCCCACATCTGCCGTGGTGACGTTGCGGCGCAGAGGGGCGTTGCGTTCCACAATATTCGTAATATCTTTCATGCTGGCAACAGCAGAAGCCGCCAGCGTCTTGATGGGCCCGGCGCTGATGGCGTTAACGCGTATTCCCTGCGGGCCAAGGTCATAGGCCAGGAATCGCACAGAACACTCCAGTGCGGCCTTGGCCACACCCATAATATTATATCCAGGCACAACCTTGGTAGATCCATAATAGGTCATGGTCAAAACCGAAGAACCTTCATGCAGCAACGGCTCAAATGCGCGACAAACCCCAGTGAGGGAATAGGCCGAAATATCCAGTGCCAGGCGAAAGCCTTCGCGTGAAGTATCTACAAACCTGCCACCCAGATCTTCCCTGTTGGCAAAGGCAATGGAGTGCACCAGAATGTCAAGGCTGCCCCACTTTTCCTTGACAAGATCCGCAGCCTGCTGAATCTGACTGTCATCGCTCACATCACACTGGAAGGTAAACTCCCCCCCCAGTTCTTCGCTCAGTGGTTCCACACGCTTTTTAATGGCATCGCCCACATAGTTGAAGGCAAGGCGTGCGCCCTGTTCTTTGAAGGCATTGGCAATACCAAAGGCAATACTTCTATTATTGGCAAGGCCCAAAATAAGGGCTTTTTTATTCTGCAGCAGCATATCTTCTCCTTTAGCGCTATTTATTTTTATGAACTAATTTTGCCTTCTTTATACCGTCGTGTGACACTCTGCATCTTGTTGTTTTAAAAAATAAGGTGACACTTTTGGTAACATTGTGGCATAGTGTAACCATCACAAACAGAGATGGTAAAGCATGGCCACGGGAGGTACCGGAACGGCAATCAAAGTGGCAAAACAGAAATACCATACCATGTTTGATACCGGCGGTCTATATATAGACCTAGCACCTGCCAAGGGGAAATGGAGTCGTTTGTAGGTATCGTTGGCATGCTCATGACATAATACTATTCTTCCCCTATTCTGCGGACTGATTTGTACGATACAATACTTAGGCCACATCTACACGAGCCATTTCTCGGATAGGCCGCTCTATTCAAGGCTCTGGATCTCAACCAACGAGAATGGACATGTCACTCAACAACAAAATCACATTTTTTTCTTTTCTTTCAGCCATCATCGCTACACTTCTATCAACGGGGCTCGCGTATTTCTTTTGTAACGCTTCTTTTCTCGCTATTATGGGCATCGCCCTCGTTTCGGCCCTCATCACCGCCGTTTGCAGTTGTTTCTTTGTAGGGCGAAACCTTGCGAATCCTTTGTTTAAAGCGTGTGTATTCATGGAACAGGCATCCCAAGGAAGGGCTGCAAAATGCACGTCTCCCACTGACGGCTCTCTGCCTGAGGTTGATCAAGCAGTACTGACGATTGTCTCTGTGCTGAAAAAAGAACGTGGACTTGCCAGAGGCATTTTGAAGGGCTTGCCTATGCCCTATCTGCTTGTGGACACCAAGGAGCGTACTGTCAGTACCAATGAAGCATGTCTCAAAATGCTGGAAATTGATAGAGACATAGAGTCTTGTCTGGGCAAGACCCTTGCTGAACTTTTTTACAACGATCCTACGCGTGAAACGGCTGTTGGCAAGAGTATGGCCAATGGTTCCTTTTTTGCTAATCTTGACGTTACCATCACCGGCCACAAAGGGAGCATCACACATGTGCTTGCCAATGTGTTTCCTATCTATGACGAAGATAAGACCTGTGTGGGCGGGCTCTGTCTCTATGTGGACATGACGCGCCTCAAGCATGCCGAAAAGCAGATAGAGGCCAAAAATGAAAAGATGGTCCTGGCTGCAAAAAAGCTCAAGGATAGTGCGCGTTACATAGCCGAATACTCACTTTCGCTTGGCGAGGCCATCCACAAGTCCAATGCAAGTACAGGACAAGCGGCCACCAAACTGTCTAATACAACACAGGCAATGAACCAGATGAATTCCTCGGTTCAGGATGTGGCCCAAAGCGCCGTCACAGCTTCACAGGCATCTATTGAAACCAGGGACAAAGCTCAAAACGGTGCAAATATTGTAGAGCAGTCGCTGCGTAGCATTGAAGGCGTTAGACAGATTTCGATGAAACTCAAGGAGGACATGCATCTGCTCAACGAGCATGCTCAGAACATCACCCAGATCATGACTGTCATCTCCGACATTGCCGATCAGACAAACCTTCTGGCCCTGAACGCCGCCATCGAAGCAGCCCGTGCCGGTGAGGCAGGTCGAGGCTTTGCCGTTGTTGCAGACGAGGTCAGAAAGCTCGCTGAAAAGACCATGGTTTCTACCACGGATGTGTACAATACAATTAAAGCCATTCAGGAGAGTACAGAAAAAGGCGTGGCCAGAATGGATTCAGCAATGGAGCAGGTTGTTCAGGCTACAGACCTCGCCTCTCAGTCGGGTACGGCCCTGACAGAAATTGTCGCCACGGTCGACACCACAGCCGATCAGGTCAAAGTCATTGCCCTTGCCAGCGATGCACAATCGCAAGCGAGCAAAGAGATAGCTTCCGACCTTGTCCATGTGGACGCTATGGTCAAGCAGTCTGCCGAAGCCATGGAAGAGGCAAATCGCGCCATTCAGGATCTAGCGAAACAAGCCCAAAAACTAGAGGAACTCGTACAGGAACTTGAGCGCGAATGAAGATGAAAAAGCATATGCCCCATGCACCCTCACAAAATCTATTTCGTAAGGATGTCGTAGGCCTCCTGATAACGCGCAGCCGTAGCCTCAATAACATCCTTGGGCAGCGTGGGCGGGGGAGGCTGCTTATTCCAGGGCTGTTTTTCCAACCAGTCCCGAAGATACTGCTTGTCAAAACTTGGCTGGCCCTGTCCGGGTTTGTAGAGATCTGCCGGCCAGAATCGGGATGAATCGGGCGTCAGTACCTCGTCAATAAGATGCAGTGCGCCATCAATGAAACCAAATTCAAATTTTGTATCCGCCACAATAATGCCACGACCGGCGGCATAGGAGCGTGCAGCTTCATAGATGGATAAGGCAGTGCGCTCCACCTGCGCGGCGATATCGTCCCCCAGAAGTTCTGCGGCCCGGGCCCTGCTGATATTTTCATCGTGCTGCCCAAGTGCCGCCTTGGTGGATGGGGTAAAGAGCGCCGGTTCCAGCTTGTCCGCTTCCCTGAGGCCATCAGGCAGAGCATACCCGCAGACAGTGCCGGTGGCTTTGTAGTCCTTCCAGCCTGAGCCCGTGATATACCCGCGCACAATGCACTCCACCGGCAAGGGTCTAGCCTTGCGTACCAGAACGGCGCGACCATCCAAGACTTCCTTCCAAGGGGCCAGAACTGCGGGGAAACGATTGACGTCGCTCTCTACCAGATGATTAGGAATGATGTCACGAAACCGCTGCATCCAGAACAGGGTGAGCTGGTTCAGGATAACGCCCTTGTAGGGAATGGGCTCATTCATGATCACATCAAAGGCCGACATGCGGTCCGTTGTGACAATGAGGAGCGTTTTTTCGTCTACATCATAGATATCCCGCACTTTTCCCCTGGCAACCAGAGGAAAGGCAGTAATATCTGTATTGACCACAACCTTCATGATGGCTCCTGAATAGTAAACTTTGGAGGTGCCGGCTATTTTGAAGCGCGCGCTTCCACCGAGCGGGCATGTGCCTCAAGGCCTTCAAGCCGGGCAAGTGCCGCGATGGACTGCATGTTCTGCTGCAGGAACGCCTTGGACGCAGCAATAACGCTCGTTTTCTTACAAAAGGTCTGCACCGAAAGCGCCGAGGAAAAACGGGCCGTTCCCAATGTGGGTAGCACATGGTTTGGCCCGGCAAAATAGTCCCCCACAGGTTCTGGGCTGTATCGTCCCAAAAAGACGGCACCTGCATGACGGATGGCAGGCAATATGCTCCAGGGGTCACGGGTGCAGATTTCAAGATGTTCCGGGGCGGTCTTGTTGGCCACGGCTATGGCTGTATTGAAGTCAGGTGTCACCACAATGGCCCCCCAGTCGTCCAGCGAACGTGAGGCGATAGCCACTCTGGGCAAGGTAGCGCATTGTTTTTCCAGTTCCTGCTGCAGTGTTTCTGCCAAACGGCGCGAATCGGTAACGCAGATGGCAGAAGCCAGGGGATCGTGTTCGGCCTGCGAAAGAAGATCAGCCGCCAGCCAGACCGGATCGGCCGAAGCATCGGCCAAGGTCAGCACTTCGCTGGGGCCGGCAATCATGTCTATGCCTACCACACCCTGCACAAGACGTTTGGCCGTGGTTACATAAATGTTGCCTGGCCCTGCAATGACGTCCACCGGCGCCATACTCTGCGTGCCGTAGGCCATGGCCGCCACAGACCAGGCACCGCCCACGCGATATACCTCATCTATATCCAGCAAATGTGCAGCGGCAAGAATATGCGGATTGACGCTGCCATCCTTACGTGGCGGCGTGCAAACCACAATGCGTTGCACACCAGCCACCTGTGCAGGTATGGCAGTCATGAGCAAACTTGATATGAGAGGCGTATTGCCCCCCTGCCCGCCGGGCACATACAGGCCCGCAGCGTCCACCGGGGTAACCTGCTGGCCGAGAATACTGCCATCAGGGCGTGTAAGAAACCACGACCTTTCCCGTTGCGCCTCATGAAAAGCGCGAATGTTGGCCGCAGCCGCGCTGATGATACCCCGGTTTTCAATGCTGACAGCGGCAGCCGCACGGGCAATTTCCTGCGGGCTCACACGCAGGGGCAGGGCAAAGTCCGGGCAGTCAAACTTACGCGTATAGGCTACCAGGGCATCGTCCTGCTCCTTACGCACTGCAGCGAGTATTTCCTTAACGGCGTCTTCCACCCCGTTGCCAGGGTTGTGCCTCGCCCGCAGCCAGCGGGAAAGCTCCGGCCACTCCTGCTCATGCTGCAATGTCAAAATTCGGCAAGTCATAGGCATTCCTCGTTGTAAGGCAAGGAATATACAGGAGCGAGAAAGGAATGTCGAGGTTTGCAGACAGTTGTGCAATCACCGACGTATCAATCAACAACCCTTGCAGCACCCAAAATATCTTGTAGAGCTATATGCTCCCCTAGTTCCGGCCAGCCCAGTGACCGGCCTTCATCCATCAGAACCCAGTTATCCCTTTGGGCCTGGGTTGCGGCAGCAAGCAGGGGGAAGCCCATGAGAGGGGCAAACAAGCTACGCCCATCCGAAAAATCAATTTCAAGGGTACGTCCGCTACAATGCACATGAGCAATTTCTGAAGCAGAAATGGAGTAGGTACAGGATTGAGGCATATAAGGTATCTCCAAAAAGAATTGTGTTCCGTGTGTGCATGTGGCGGCTTGCAAGGCTGTACAGCGTAGCACGGGTAAAGATTTGGCTTTATACACAAAAAAAACCTCAATTTCTGTGACGCAGGTCACATTTTAAAAATATTTCCCTGCCTCCGTCGCAGACACATGTGCAAAACACAGCATTGCAAGCAATGCGCTCCTGACTGCAAGAAAATTATTCTTGTATGGCTTGAAAAAAACTCAATAAGGCATATGTTATATACAAAGGTGTGAGAATTGTTTTGTACCAACACCATGTGCATCTTCTTACACCGCCTGACCACTGTTCAAAAATGCATTTCCTCAGATGAACTTTGCCACCTCCTGATCTACATGGTGTTGGTAACAGGGCAATGCTCTTGTTAACCCACAAGCTTTTTTGTCTCAGGAGGCAAGAATGACCAATATCACGAATTACTACAGACATAAGGATGTAGTCGCCGCGGTGAAGGAAGTTCTGGGCATCCCACAGGAAGAGTCTTTGCAGCAAACTCTTTCTTCGTTTTCTTCCATAGATGCACCTGATTACGCCACATCTCCCTCAAGGGCAGAAAGACGTCCATCAGCCCATACGTCGCCAGGCACCACGCTGATTCAGGAATTTTCTTGTCTGGAACACGAGCTTGCTCGCCTATACAAGGCAGACACAGCAGGTTTTACACGCTTTATTGCCAAGGTTGAACGTGTTCTTGCGGGCAAGCCGGATGCCCTCGCCCTTGTGCGCGCATTGGTTGCCTGAAGATGCATAAC
>JAFTDG010000097.1 GCA_017454325.1 Desulfovibrio sp.
ATCACAGTAACTGCGCAACGTCGCCATATAAAGAATTACCCAACACGGAGCTAAAATTTTCTTTCCCAAAAAGAAGGAAAACCTTGACTTCCCGTTCGGCATGACCGACAATCATTTTGTTTTGACGTTCTGGTAATGACATATTTTTGGACAGTTAGCTCAGCTGGTGGAGCATCGCCCTTACAAGGCGGGGGCCACAGGTTCAAGTCCTGTACTGTCCACCAAATATTTCAGGCACTTACGAGTATTTTTCGTGAGTGCCTATTTCTTTACCATACCGGCTTTGCCGTATTAGAAGCCTTGGTAGCTGCTCCATGGCACTCTGCTTTTGGACCGTCGAAACATGCTACATGCTGGTAATAGAGATTTAACCCTGAACATATTTGCTATGATGTTTGGTGAAACAATCAGCCTTACATCATGACTATATTCCATAAACATGGATACGATTGCGTGGCAAAACAACACATTGCAGCGTTGCTCTGGTATTGCACCGGAATGTGACAATTACGGAACAGATTGCGCACGACGTGCTCTGGCTTTTCATGAAGGATTTCCTTCCTACTCACCAACACCCTTGGCACCGTTACGCGGTCTTGCAACGGAGCTGGGCTTGGGAGGTGTGTATGTCAAGGACGAGTCCCATCGCTTCGGCCTCAAGGCTTTCAAGGCATTGGGCTGCTCCTACGCCATAGGGCACGAACTGGCGCATCGTTTGGACCTGCCGGAGGCAGGGGTTAACGAAATCACCTTTGCTGCGCTTTGTTCGCCTGACGTACGACGACAACTCGGCACAGTGACATTTGTCGCTGCGACAGATGGCAACCATGGCCTCGGCGTAGCCTGGGCAGCACATGAACTGGGGCACAAGGCAGAAATATTCATGCCGGCTGGTTCTGCCCGTGTACGGGTGGAAAGTATCCGTGCTTTACACGCACGCTGCACGGTAACTGACAAAAACTATGACGATACTGTGCGCATTGCCAGGGATTATGCTGCCGAACGTAATGCCGCCCTGATTCAGGATACGGCCTGGCCCGGCTATACAGATGTACCGCACCGCATCATGCAGGGCTACACGACGCTTGCTCTTGAAGCAATGCGCCAAATGAACGCCCTGGGCGTAGACAGACCAACTCATGTTTTCCTGCAGGCAGGTGTTGGCTCCTTTGCAGGGGCCATGCTCGCATTCTTTGCCTCCACATTTCAAGAACAACGTCCAGTGGCTGTCATCGTGGAACCCCATGCAGCCAACTGCCTTTTCCGTTCTTTTCGGGCTGGTGACGGTCAACCTCATAAAGTTTCAGGGCCCATGACAACCATCATGGCGGGCTTGGCCTGTGGCGAGCCATGTTTCTTGGCCTGGAACATACTGCAGGCACATGCCGATGTGGCCCTCTCCTGCGCAGAGAGCATAGCTGCCAATGGAATGCGTCTGCTGGCCTCCCCCAATCCGGGTGATACACCACTGACAGGCGGCGAATCAGGCGCTGTGACGGCCGGGGCACTGGAATATGTGATGACGCGTCCATGTATGAAGCAACTGCGCGCTCGTCTTGGACTGAACGCTCACTCCCACGTACTACTTATTTGTACTGAGGGTAATACAAATCCTGAGATGTATCGTCCTATCGTGCGCTACGGACACTATGCTTGCACAGACTGATGCACTTTGGATATACTTAAGGCAACCAACTTTTCAGTTACGAACAGACGCTGGTAAGACAATATCAGGAGAACATTGATGGATGCAGGCCCTAAACCAAAACCTTGCGCTGATTGTGAACAGATACCAACCATGGAACAGGAGACCCCGGAAGGTCGCCTAAAACCAGTCTGGCGCATGGCTTGTCAATGCGGACAAGGCCC
>JAFTDG010000098.1 GCA_017454325.1 Desulfovibrio sp.
TCAAGGGGGGCCTAAACTTTGAGGTGTCCATTTTGAAGGGGATAGTTTAAGAGGTTTCAAAACCAACCGTTGCAAAAAACAAAATTTTTTCTTGCGCCATGCCCCCCAAAAAATCAAAACTGGGGGCTACTGAATAGGTACGTATGTTTTTAACTCCGCCATGCCGTATTTTTTTCTGTGTTCCAGCACAGACTCATGCGTCTTATAGTACAAGGATTTTTTGTGCCTGCGGTACGCCGACATGACTTTGGGCAGGAAGCCGATCAGACCGAGTTCGGCGTGGAGCATATGCCAGTACCAGTCGCCAGGAGTGATATCAGCACGAAACCATGGCGGCAGGCCATTGGTGAAGCGCCAGCGGTACACTACTGTATTGGTTTGAAGAAAATTACCGAAGAGCAAGCGTTCTATGGGATATTTGGCGTTAAATCCCCGTGGCATGAGAGACTTCAAAGGGAAGATATAGTTTGCGTGTTCGGCTTCTTCAAAGACTACCAGTACCGGATGTGCGCAGATGGCGCAGTCCGGATTTCTTTCCAGGTAGTCCACCTGGATCTGCAGTTTGCGAGGATCCGTAAAATAATCATCGCCATCGCAGAGCGCGGCGTAGGGCGTTCTGCAGCGTTCAAAAAGTCCTGTTACGTTGAGACAAGGCACTCGGCATGAAAGCAGCACAGGTTGTATGGACGTATGCCGCTCCGCATAGGCCGCAATGATGCGTGGCGTATCGTCCTGTGAATGGTGATCGAGTACCAGATGCTGCACAGGGAATTTGGTTTTTTGCTCCAGCACGCTGTCCATGCACTGGGCGATGTACTTTTCATGATTGCAGGTCATGGTCAACACGGTGAGCGAGACCGGAGGCTTGGGTTCGCCAACATGGTCAACCCGGACGCCCTTAGCTTCCAGTGCTGCGGCCAAGGCATTCTGGTCTGGCGTCAGGAGAACAGCGTCATTTCGAAAACGCTGGCATAATGCCGTTCGTTCTGCCTGCGGCAGAACATCGATAAAGGCTGCAACTTTGTCATAAGGCAACAAATTCATGAGAATTTCTTTCTCAATAGACAGGTATTCCGGGCAGACCAAGCTGCCATTGGGGACGGAAAGTAGCTCCTCTAGTGCGCATATATCTTCTGCGCCCTCGTGTATAGCGAGCTGGCGGTATCGCCTTGGGCTGACAGGTCCGGTATTCCAATTCTTTTCCACCTGAACCACGCAGTCCATAAAGATGTCAGTATTCAGGATTGGCCAAGCATTATAGCAAACTTCAGCAGTCAACGCTAGACGTCGGCCTTCCCAAGATGCCAACAAAATATAGTGCAAGGGCGTGTGCTCAGGCAAGGCTGGTGCAGGGCAGTCCAGCCATGCAAAGAGTTGAACCGCCCTGCCGTTGTCCTTCAAAGGCACGGGACTGGCTGCTAAGTCAGGCAAAAGCGTGACCATATCCTTGCCCCACTCCTGGCGCAATTGTTGCGCAAGATTGCAAAGGCAAGAAAATTGCCGAACAATGGTCAGAGCGGCAGGCACGGGCATGGGGGAGAAACGAAAACGAAAACGCTGTTCTAAAACGCAGACGGGATTGCCAAGTCGGAAGAGAAGTTTAATGTTATGGGCTGCAAAACGTGCGTTGTTTTGCAGCAAACGGGCAAGAGACATGTGGGCCTCGAGGTCGGCATGAATGCCCATGGGCAACACATCCTTGCCAGTGTCGAGCAGTTGCAGCAAGGACTCAAGCTGGTTTTGCACATGCGGGGGAATTTTCTCGCCTTCTTTGACGCTGCCTCCCCAGTAAAAATTGTGTGTCGGAATGCGTTCGGCTGTTTGCGGGGCAAATGGAGCGCAGGTTATCCCATGCTCTGCGAGCAAGGCTGTATTGGCATGAACCGTGGCAAACAGCCAGGGCCAGGAAGGGGTCAAATCGGTATACAGTAGTAGACGTGACATAGTTATGATATTCGTGGTTGCGTAGCATTGAGGCGTTACGGGGGATGTGGTGCCCTGGCCGTGCAGAATGGTCTAATGTAGCAGAATGCACTCCAAGAACCATACGTCTTCAGCCAGAGGCTACGGCCATGCTACAGAACGTGGCCGACACGGTTTGCCAGTAAGCGCGCTACACACTGTACCAGGAATGACAAAAAGGCAAGCGCTTCTTGCGTCGTCATGCAGTGTTGAAAGCCTTTGCCATCTGCGGTCTTCCACCAGGCAACACATCTCTCCAAAGTGAAAGATTTTTTCAGGATAACAAGTATGTGCTGTGTTCGCTCACATTACTCTGGCTTAGGGCCAGAGAGGACATCTCTGACTTCATCGAATGACAAACCCGTGGCTTCGATGATTTGTGCTTCACTCAACTGCATTGCACGAAGTTTTTTTGCGATGCGCATGGACGCATCTTTGTCGACTTCCTGGCGAACTTTGTCCTTAGCCTCATTCCAGACTTCCTGGCGGACTTTGTCCTTAGCCTCGTTCCAAACTTTTTCCATGATTTCCTTTTTATACGTCGCTAGAAAATTTTCTTGCCATTGACGTATGTTTTCTTCAAACATGTTCCCAACCTCCTCCAGATCTATAACTTTAGGAATGACAGCATGTGGACATCCAAAACGCCGCATCCCCACGTGGAGAACCCATTGACAAAAAATATCATTTATCTCCTGAAAGTGTTGCCCCTTGAGATAACGAACCACATCCCTGACAGTTTTCACTATTTCTTCTGGCGAACGTGCACGTTCCAAAGAAAAAAATTTCGACAGGATGCATTCTTTGTTTTCAACGAGTTCACTGCCAAGACGGCCAATGTCTATGAGAAAATATGCCTGTTGCGGCTGATACATGCCCAATCTTTCAGAAACAGGGTATTGAAGTTGCCCTAGAGAGGTTGGAGCCGTCCATGTGGATGCGCCATTGTAAATGACCACTGGTAAGACCGGAGGCAGCTTTTGGCCTATAGTGACAACGCCGTTGCGGACAAGGTCATGGTGAAACACAGTGACGTATTCTGCCATGCGTACTGGCATCCAGGGATCGACAGAGCTTTGAAATTCGTTCAGGATGTATACATACACCCAGTTTTCCTGCATGGAGCGCACACGCCAGATCAGATCCTCGCGACGCTCTGCGCGCTTTCTGTTGATAAAGCTGTCAGGACAGCGTTCCAGAGAGTGAAAATCCACACTTCCAAGGATGGTGGCCGAAACGAAATACCGCAACAGATCTTCTATGGCGACTTTGTGGCTGAAAAGCAGCTTGTACAGGGAGTCGTAGATTTTCTCACCACCCCTGACGTCAGGGGCAGGAGTGTCTTTTGTACACATTGTGCGTCACCTCTTTTCCGGCCCAGGCTGCCTGCCAAGAGTGTATACTTTGTATCAGGAAAGGCAAAAATGCAAGCGCATCCCACTGCCTTGTCCCTGCCTTGCGTCACAGCCAACCCCATAACGCGCCGCTGGCAGGGAGAACTTCGGGCCGAGGACGGCAATCTCCCCCTTGACCTGGCCCCTATCCTACCGGATGTTGCTATCACCTTCGAGGCGCGACTCCTATGAAACTCTACAGCGATGGCCGAAAATCAGGCGCAAGCGAAAACAAGGAGGGGACATGGATCACCGTCGTGGACAAACGTGCCACATGGGGATATCTCCAGGGGCACAACGCATACCTATAAAGCTAAGATGAATCCATTGTAGAGGAGTCTTTAACGTTTTTGAACGATTTCCGGCGTTAGCAGACCGCTATGGTCGGCAGCGCGTGTAAAAGAACACTTCCCTACCAAGAGCAGGCATGCATGACCGTCTGCTATTGCAAAAAAACATCAAACAAGCGCTTTATTGTGCATTTCTGCACAGCATTCGGCATTGAACATTTGTATTAACTTGATTTAGCACAACAAACATGGTTCTTTTCTTTGTTGTAAAATTGCACAGGTACGGATTTTTTCCCCATGCGTCAGGAGAACACACGGCGCTTAGTGGGGAAAACTGCAATCATTTCAAGGAACTGGGGAAGTTCTCTGGACAGTTCTCAAGGCTGGGCAAGCCCTGTGGAGGTGGTTTGTACGCTGCCCCCGAACACAGAGCTTGCCCCTGTCCGTATTGCATAACAAACGGAAATAGCACATGAAATCAGATAGTGTCCTGATTCGTTGTGGTGTTTGCGCCAAATTTCACATGAGGCATACATTTTGCCTGTTTAGGCAAAGGCGTGTTGCGGGCGCTTGACATTCAGGCCGGGCATCTGGGCTTGATATGCGGGCTTGCTCGCAAAAATCGTTCACCCTCAACAGTAGCGTGGAGATGTCATGAAAAAATTATTGTACGTGTTGAGTTTCGCTGCGGCCTTGATATTTGCCTGCGGCACAGCCCAGGCTGGCGAGTACAAAAAGATGACCATCAGCGCGGCCACAGCCAATCCCGATGGCAGTCTGCATGTGGAAGCCATCAACAAGTTTAAGGAAATCGTGGAAAAAGAATCCGCTGGCGCTATCACCGTGAAAACCTTTTATGGCGGTTCCATGGGCGATGAGCAGGCCAACGTCAAGCAGTTGCGTTCCAATGAGATTCAGCTCGCCGTGTTGGCTTGTGGCAACCTGACGCCCTTTGCCCCCAGCGCTGGCGCCCTGTATCTGCCCTATGAATTTCCCAACCTGGCCGCTGCCGAAAAGCTGCTCAACAACAAACCCTTTATGGACAAGTTGGCCAATCAGGTCGTCAAGGAAAGCAAGACCCGTCCGCTTGCCTGGCTCATCGGCGGCTACCGCGTGATCACCAATTCCAAGAAACCAATTGAGAAAATGGCGGATCTGCAGGGCTTGAAGATTCGCGTCCCTCCCGTGGAGCTGCAACTGGCGGCCTTCCGTTCCTGGGGCATTGAACCGCACCCCCTGGCCTGGTCAGAAACCTTCAATGGTCTGCAGCAGGGCGTCATCGACGGACAGGAAAATCCCCATGCTGTGAACCGCGATCCGAAGTTCTGGGAAGTGCAGACATACATCACCGACGTCCACTATCTGCTTTGGGTAGGCCCTATCCTGGTTTCTGAGACGTGGTATCGCAAGCTGGATCCCGCTACCAAGGCCCTTGTGGATCGCGCCGCCCATGAAGCCGCCATGCACGAATGGAAGTGGTCTGCCGAGCAGGATTCCATAGCCCTGAAGCAGTGCAAGGACAAGGGCATGGTTTTCAACACACTGCAGGACGAAGATGCCTGGATGAAGGCCGCTCGCGGTATTTGGCCCAAGTTCTATGACAAGGTTGGTGGTGAGGCTCTGGTCAAGGAAGCCATGGACATCATTTCCAAATAAGCCTTGTGTTCTTCCCGGCGGGCGTGTGCCCGCCGGGCTTCATCCGTGCCCACGTGTGGAGTCGGTATGCATATCTTGCGCAAAATTTACGACAACTTTGAGGAATATGCCTGCGCGACCTTGGTCGGCGTTATGATTTGCTGCCTGACAACGCAGGTTGCCATCCGTGCGCTCTTTGGCACTTCGCTGGCCTGGACCGAGGAGCTTTCGCGCCTGACCTTTCTCTGGAGCGTTTACGTGGGCGCAGCCCTCTGCGTGAAGCGTAACGGTCATGTGCGCATTACTGCGCAATTCATGAAATTGCCCACGTCTGGCAAGCTTTTTTTCCGCATCGTCTGTGACTGCATCTGGATAGGCTTCAATATATTCATCGCTTTGCAGAGTCTGGAGGTCATTCAGGAAGGACTGGAATTTCCTGAGATTTCGCCCACCCTCGGCATTGTCAAGGCCTATGTGGAAATGATTATCCCCGGTGGTTTCGTCCTCATGAGCTGGCGTCTTGTGGAACAGTATTATCGGCACTGGAAGGCCGGTACGCTGGCCGATCTGGTCAAATACGAGGAGGGCTAGCCATGAGTCCGCTTGAAATTGCCCTCTTGGTCATGGTGGTCATGTTTCTCTTGGGCATGCCTATCTTCATGGGGCTGGTCATTTCCGCAGCATCGGCCCTGCTCTTTAGCGACATCCTGCCCTTGTCCATTATGCACAATTCCCTCTTCGACGGCCTGAATCTCTTTCCTCTCCTGGCCATACCCTGCTTTGTGGTGGCCGGTTCGCTCATGGAGTTCGGCAACATCACCAACCAGATTGTGGACGTGGTCAAGATGATTGTGGGCCGTATGCACGGTGGCATGGGTATCACGACCATTCTGGCCTGCACCTTCTTTGCCGCCATATCCGGCTCAGGGCCGGGCACCGTGGCCGCTGTGGGCACCATTCTCGTTCCGGCCATGATCCGCAACGGCTACTCCAAGGATTACGCGGCTGCGGCAGCTTCTTCCGGGGGAACCATCGGCGTCCTCATCCCCCCCAGCAATCCCATGATCATCTACGCCATCCTGGGCAATCTCTCAGTCACGGCCATGTTTACAGCCGGATTCATCCCGGGTTTCATGGTGGCCTTCATCATGTGTTCCACGGCCTACATGATCGCCAGAAAGAATGGCTTTGCCGGGGATGCCGACGCGCCGCCCTTCAGTCTGACGGCCCTGCTCAGAAAAATTTGTGGCAAGGCATTCTTCGCCCTCATGACGCCGGTTCTCATCCTGGGATCCATTTACACCGGATGGGCTACGCCCGTGGAGGCATCGGTTGTGGGCATTGTTTGGGCGCTCTTCGTGGGCATTGTCATCAACAGAGCCTTGCGCTGGGAACACATATACAAGTCCCTGCTCGAAGGCGCCATGATTTGCGGCGGGGTGCTGCTCATCGTGGGGGCATCCACGCTTTTCGGGAAGATCCTTACCTATGAAGAGGCACCGCAACGGCTGGTGGAACTGGTTCTGGGCATTTCCTCTGATCCGCATGTCGTCCTGCTGATGATCATTGCCGTACTCTATGTGCTGGGCATGTTCATGGAAACCCTGGCCACCATCATCATCCTGGTACCGGTGCTTTTGCCCGTCATCCTCAAGCTGGGCATTGATCCCATACATTTCGGCATTATCCTGGTCATCACCAATAACGTGGCCATGCTCACACCACCCCTGGGAGTGAATCTCTTCGTTTCGGCCAGGATTACCCCCATTTCGGTGGAGCGCGTGTCCGTGGCCGTGCTGCCGTATATTGCGGCCCTGACGGTGGCCATCCTGATCATCACCTTCTTCCCCACCATTGCAACCTGGTTACCCTATACCTTGGGCTATGGCAACTAAAGCCATTGGCTGCATGTCCCTGACGCGGGCTTTCGGCATTCCATGACCCGGAAGCCCGCAAGCACGGCACTGGCGGTTGGAGAAGAGAGATGTTTAGTCCCCGTATGCTCA
>JAFTDG010000099.1 GCA_017454325.1 Desulfovibrio sp.
CCAGACCTTGTGCTGACGCATGGCGATGAAATGCGGCATTTGCGTGCTGTTCTGCCAGAAGCCATTCTTGGCCCGCATTTTTCAAATGTGGGTGACCTGGTTGCCTTTCTTGGCAGAGAACTGTGCGAGGACGACACGGTGTTGATCAAGGGCTCGCGCAGGGATTCTGATTTTGGAGAACTTGGTCTTATATTGACTGGAGAGGCTAAGGCGCATGCTATCTGGGATGCCGGTACTCTTGCAGCGGTCACTGGCGGCTCTTGGGTGCGTCAGCCGGCAGACGGCTGGTCTGCTGGGGGAGTATGCATATGGAACAGTTCCTTTCGCGCAGGCGACCTGGTGTGCATGCGTGGCACCCATAAGACATTATGGTACTCGGATGCTTCCTTCGTCGAGCGCAAAGGTGCTAATGTAGCTGGTGTCATTTGTGATTCCAAAGACAGCTATGACGGGCCACTCCCAATGCTGCTGGTTGAGGATGTGCAGCGCGTTGCCCGACACATGGGCATATATGCACGCGAACATTTTGCAGGTACGGTCATAGCCGTTACGGGCAGCTGCGGCAAAAGCACGACAGTTGCTATGCTTGGCCATACGTTACAGCATTTTGGCGGCGCTGCATGTAGTAGAGATAATCAGAATATGGCTATAGGTATTCTCTTGAATATGGCCTGTATGCGGAGGGATGTCGCCTTTTGGAATATAGAAGTTGCGGTAGGCGCCATACGCCAAAATGGCGGGCAGATTGCTTCACCGCATGTGGTCATTGTGACCTCTGTGGGAGAATCGCATCTGGCAGATCACGGTACCGTGCGTGGTGTAGCAGAGGAAAAAAGCAAACTGCTTGATGCTGTACACTCTGGTGGCACGGCAATTTTGAATATGGATATGCCGTATTTTACGGTTTTTTATGAACGAGCACGGTCAAGAGATCTGAACATTATTACATTTGGCACAGCTACAGGTGCTACAATACGCTTCTGTGACAATAATGCTGATTATGCCCAAATTGCCATAGGGGATAAGAAATACATACTTCCTTGCAGTGCCGTTCCCCTGCATCACAGAACCAATGCTCTCGCTGTTCTCGCCGTCTGCCTTGCACGGGATATACCTATTGAGGCAGCCATAGCGCGTCTTGCAACCTACAGGACATTGCCAGGCAGAGGTACTTGCACAGATCTTGTGTATCAGGGCAAGAGGCTGCGTATTGTGGATGAAAGCTGGAATGCAAACCCTCTCTCCATGAAAGCGGCATTAGAGTCTTTTGCCAGAAGCAGCACTGCGGGACAACGTGTGGTGATACTTGGTGATATGCTAGAGCTTGGGACTAATGAAATAGCATTTCATACAAACCTAGCTCCCTTCATTGAACGTATGGAAGCGCGCGTTATCATTCTTATTGGGGAATTGATGCACCACCTTTATGCTGTGTTACAACAATCGTGTGGCAAAAGTGTGCTGTGGTTTCAAAATGTACAACAATTTCTTGAAAATGTATCAGGGGGTTCCAGTGTTTTCGAAGATGGAGACCACATTTTTATAAAATCATCCCACGGTACACAACTTTTTCAGATTGTTCCTTTTTTGAAAAGGTGAACCGCATCTACCCGTAATGGTAGTATGCTGATAACGCAAGGGCAGGCCGGAACACTCACCGGCCTGCCCGTTGTGTCAGCGGAGGAATACAATGGCTACTGCTTCCAGGGCATGAGCGCCTCAAGCGCCGTATCTCTTTCAGACTGTAAAAAAGTGCGTAACCGTCCCAAGAACTGCATCCCTCCCCATTCCTGCCCTTGCCCTTTGTCGTTGCTTCACCTATGATTTAGAGCATGAAGCAATGGAAGCCATGGGAAGAACTGACCATTCAGGACAACTTCATGTTCCAGAAGGTCATGCGCAACGAACAGTTGTGCCGCATATTTTTGGAACGTGTGCTGGGCATTTCTATCCGTGTACTCGAATATCCACAGACCGAAAAAACCATTGATACGGACTATAAGTCCAGA
>JAFTDG010000100.1 GCA_017454325.1 Desulfovibrio sp.
AAGTATGTCTGTACCATGTTTTCTGCAGAGGAAAAAAACCGTTACCGTGAGGAGCACTTCCCCGAAGATTGCCGCAAGGCCGAGGCCATTGGGGCATCACTGGCCACGGAATAGTATGGCTCTGAGGAGTGTTAGTTCGACTATTCCTTGCTGCTGATAAGGACAGTTATTTTTTGATGATGAATACACCGTGCGGTACGTGCCGCACGGCAATATAGCCCTCATTTACTAATGGCCTGAGAAAGGGGATAACGTCGTCCACTGCCGGGAAATCGAAGGCTTCAAAGAGCTCTATGGGGGATATCAAAATGAGAGCTGATAAGCAGGAAGCGAGCGTACGCCTACTGTCTGGCATGGCGCTAAGTCCCTGTAAGGGGGAGATTGACGCGACATAGACAAAATGGCATGACCATCCCCCCATATTAGATTGCTTCCGTAGCTGTGTTTCTGGCAGTTCGCCACTGTCTCACCAGTTGCAGAATATCGTCGGCCACTTCTTGTTCTTTTTGCTGGTAGGTGTGGCCTGTCTTCTGGATAAACAAAAGGGTGTTCTTCTTTGCCGTGGGCATGTGGTTGTTGATGTTTTGCAAAAAGCCCGCTGGATCACCGTAGGTAAAATTGTCGTATGTGCCGATGAGCAAAGCCCCACTGTGCGTTATGCGGGCCACTTGCGAGAAATCTTTGTCCGCTTCCACATGCACGTTGTTAAGAGTGTCGGTGAACAGCCATTGCCAGGCGGTGTCAGCCACGCAGTCAATCCAGCCCAATAGAGGAAAGGGGAGCATTTTTTTGCCTTCGCCACACTCCACCATGTGACGGACGATGTCTTTTTCTTCTTCCGTCACCTGGCTGGTGAGCCAGGTGATATTGGCCGGACTGAGCAGGATGAAATGCTCCACATGTTGGTCGTGTGTCTGTGAGAGATAGTGGATAATTTTGTTGGCGCCTAAGGAATGTCCGGCCAGAATAATGTGCTCATACCCTCCCTGTACCGCATGGCGTACATATGCACCTACATCATCATTGGTGTCATCGAACTTTTCGTTCCATGAACCAATGATTTCCTCCTTTCCCGTTTTGACATTATACGTGGGTATGCGTCCGAATGCGTCATTAGTTTGTGCGTAGATGAAATCTATGCCGCCAGCATTTAGGGTTTGACCGATATTGTAATAAAAGGGATTGGAATAGAAATTCCCATGTATACCCGTAATGGCGATGACTACGGTATCTGCTTTTACCCTTGTATCTGCAAACAACATTCCGTTAAGCAGTACGCCGCGTTCCGTGGGTATATTTAGTCCTTGCATGGGCATGTTATGCCTCCCTGCCATGTAAGCGCTGGATACACTGGTGGTTGTGCGTGTGGTAACAGGCATTGCAAGAAACACAACGAGAGGGGCGTGTGTCGCCAGCTTGCCAACGTGCTACAAGGTCTGGTTCACAGATCAGAGGCCGGGAAAGAGAAACGTAGTCAATGCCGTCTATATCAACAAGGGAGTTGACAGTTTCCAGGCTGCGCAGACCACCCACTAAGATGACAGGTGTGGACACAAGGGCTTTGAGCTTCAGAGCTGCGTCTTTGAAGTAAGCCTCATTGACGCCTGCACGCACATGTGGACGTGACGTGTAATTCCCGCTAACCTCAATAGCATCAATACCTATGCGTGCCAGCAGTTCACAGGTAGTCAGGAAATCCTCCTGTGTGAGGCCGCCCTCGATAAAGTCCGAGCAGTTTATTTTGATAAGAATGGCAAACTGTTTTGCCACGACACGGCGTATGGTATCGTGGATTTCCACAAGAAGACGGGCTCGGCCTGTCGCACAGCCGCCGTATTCGTCCCGACGTTGATTGTAGAGCGGACTCATACATTTGCTAAGGCCGAAAAAATGGGCTGCGTGAATTTGCAAACCGTCATATCCAGCCATTTCCGCTCGCATAGCCGCGTCCCGGTATATGCCAACAATGCCCCGTATGTCCTCTTGTGTTAGTTCGTTCACTGATTTCAACTCACCGCGTCCAAAGGAATTGGCGACATAGGTGTCTAATAGGGCTGCCTGCAGGAAGATGCGACTTCCCTCAGCATGGGTGGCTTCTGTAATACGCTTGTGTCCGGCTATATGGCTATCCTGTGTGAAGTGCAGTGCGCCAGACAGTGCGCCATCGTAGGGGGAAATAGATGTAAAACCGGAAATGATGCCGCCTACCTGTCCTTGCGCATACGCTCTGTACACATCCACAATGGCGTCCGTTACCATTCCGTTAGTGCCTGCCATGCCCATCCAGGTAGCAGAGCGGAATACCCGGTTTTTTAACGAAATGCCTCTGAGTGTAGTGCTGTCAAATATAGTTTTCATCCATGAACTCCTTGATAATAATCATTGATTTGAATAGTTGACTGAAAAGAAAATAGCGTATAATTAGTTTTACGCAAGTACGCAGAATTTTCTAACCATAA
>JAFTDG010000101.1 GCA_017454325.1 Desulfovibrio sp.
TGCCCCTGAAACGGCTGCCGTGGCTCCACAGGAAGTTCTGTCAGAAACGGCAGTACCAGAGCAAGGCCCAGTGGCAACGTCAGCAGGAGACGACCTTGATGCTTTGCTTGCAGCGGCAGCGGCACCGGAACCAGCCCCTGCAGCGGAGGCTCAGGCTCCTGTCACAGAGTCTGTACCAGCACCTTCTGATGCCTATTCTATTGAAGATTTGGATGCTGTCTTTGCCGATGCCGAGCAGCAGTCTGAAGCCCCTGAGGATATAACGATACTACAGCCCAAAGAGGAAACACAGCGAGAACTCACGTTGCAAGATGATACGCCGTCCGAGAATGCTGACGTTTCTGTCCATGCCATGGAAGCCAATGTCTCCAAAGAGGCAGTTTCGTTGCAGAGCATGCCGTTGGGTGATGTAGAGGATGCAGCCTCAATGGAATCCGCGGAGCGTAGTGTTGGCGAACCTATGAATACAGGTCTTGTGTCGTCAGGCCTGAAGGCAGCTCAGGCACAGGCTGTGGAGGCCACAGCTCAGGCAGTAGAAGCTTCTTCGCAAGCTGTTACGGCCTGGGAGCAGGCCTTTGAAGCTTCTTCACGGGCAGCCGATGCAGCAGAAGCAGTTGCTGCTCTCACTACTCGACTTGAACAGTGTGAACACGCCTTGCAAGAAGCGGAGCTTCGTATCCGGTCGTTAGAGAATGCTGTAAATGAACAGGCTGCGGCAATTGTGGACGCTTCTCGACAGCAAACTTCCCAGCCTTCTTCAGAGGAAATACTTGCGCCCCTTTTTACAGAAGGAAATGCCTTGCATGACAGGCTTATGGATTGTATCGCACGTGCCACGCGTCATGTTCTGGAGCAGACCAGGCCCTCAGAGGAACCGCGTGTGACACGGTGTGAAGAATTACTGCAGGAGGCCGGAGATCGCATCATTGCGCTGGAAAATGCCGTAGAATTACAGGCTGAGACGGTACAACAGCTTGCAGGGCAGGCTCAGGAGAACGCTATGCCTGATGTCGCCCAGGTCGAGGCGGTACTGAATGAGCGTATCCAGACAGCAGAAATTGCGGCTCGTAGTACCACTGCTCGTATGGATGCATTGGAAGGGCGCATAGATGCGCTGGAACCGCGTTTCAATGACCGCGTTGAAAAAGCGGCTGCAGCAGCTGCAGCCCGTATCCTACGGGAAGAGATACGTCGTCTGCTCGAGCAGTAGTGCCACCATCCGACATGCTTGCAAAGCTTTGTCGGAACGCATATGGTACATCCGTTTTATATGTACAATCTGTGTCGTAATGAAAAAAAGAGGCGGGGGCAGACGTTTCCGTTTCTTAACCCGTCCAGGCAAAGCCCACTGTGGGTCACGTCCATTCCCCAACAGGACGGGTTTTTTTCGCCATAGTCATTGGTCGGATGCGGGAGTTCGCATGGATAAAGACAGCAAGGAAGCCCTGCAGGTGGCCAAGGAATTGACGGCCAAATTCATCGAAACGCGTACTGTTTCTCCCGGTAATTTTGCTGAAGTCTTTCCGTCTGTATATAAAGTAGTCCGTGAAGCCATCAGTGCAGATGCGCATACAGATACACACGGGAATTGATGTGGGAATGCCCAGCAAAGTTTTAGCCGAAACCAAACATGCCGTACATTCGCACGACAAGGCTGTGGCCGGCATGTTTGGTCGCATTGTCCCCTTTTATGATATGCTGAACAGGTTGCTCAGTTTGGGGCTTGATCAGTATTGGCGTCATGTGCTGGCATCTAACGTGCGTTTGGGAGGTACCGGTATCGTATTGGATCTAGCCGCTGGGACATTGGATGTTTCATTGGCTGTATGCCGGCGCCATGCTTCCGCCGTGGTGTATGCCATGGATTTTTGTCCGCCCATGCTGGCCCGGGGCAAGCGTAAGCTTGGAGGGAGAAAAGTTCAGCGCATATTGCCTGTAGCTGGTGACGCAAAGCATATCCCCTTGCCCAGTACCTCTGTAGACTGCGTGACTATAGCCTTTGGCATTCGTAATATAGTGCCACGTGATGCCGCTTTTACTGAAATGCTGCGGGTGCTCAGACCAGGCGGACGGGCGTGTATCCTTGAATTCGGTTCAGGCCAGGAGCGCATCTGGGGTGGACTGTATAATGGATATCTCAATCATGTACTGCCACGGGTGGGCCGTTTGTTTTCTAAAGATCCAGGCGCTTATGACTATCTGGCAGAGACCATTCGCCAATTCCCTTCAGCAGTCCGTTTGGAGGAAGAACTGCGGCAGGCCGGTTTTATACACACTTGGCATGAAAAACTGACATCTGGCATAGTCTGCCTGCATGTGGGAGAAAAAGCTGCATGATTATGCTTGCGTTGCAGATTGTAATGGGGGCAGTATTACATGGCCAACTTTGCTGCGAGGTGTATAACAGCCAATCCCAAAAATAGAGCAGCCAATCCGATGGCACGTAGCTGGTGTTCTGGTAAAGGCAGAAGCTGCTCCAGCATGTGTCGCATACCTTTGGGTGATACTGTCCAGCATAGGCCTTCCAGCACAATGGCAAGACCGAGGGCACGCAAAAATAGCTCTGTGTCAAAGTTCATGTTTTTTGGTGACGAAAATTTTGTTTTTTGTAAAGTCTTTTGCGTCAGATGAAGTGCAATTATCTGTGAAGCCGCGTTTGAACCTCAAGAGGGAGGCAAGATAAGCTGTGGCCTTACTGCTCTGTGCCGCAACAGGGCGGGAACTTGCATGGTTAGTGCCGTCTTTTTCGCCTCCAGGCTTCCCCACGGGTGACGAACGATATTCGGCTGCTGAACATTGGCCTGAAATGGTTCTCTGGCCTTTGCGCTTGAAACACGGCTCTGGTCTATGCTGTATTACCGGCGTGGGGCCTATCAATGCGGCCTTGGCGTTAGGTTTGGCTTTTGCAAAGGCTTCGGCTGCAGGTACGCCTATAACAGGAGTATGTGTGGCTGGACTTGCCGGAGCCTTTGACCTGCAGGAATTCCCCTTGTATTCTTTATGCCGTGTGGAGGAAGAAATCTGGCCGGAATTCGGCTTGCATGATGGACAAAGTGTTACGGCAGGAGCTTTTGGTTTTCCTCTCTGGAGCCCAGAACAAGGGGAACCAGTACGAGACCATTGGAATCTCCCCCCTGCTGAGGCATTGGTAACACTGGGGGTGCGTTGTGATGATGCCACCTTTTTGCCAGCCCGTTCTTTGACTGTGGCGGGTGTTAGTGCCAGTTTTGCCAGAACGGCAGATATGCGTTCCCGTTATCGCGCCGATTTGGAAAATATGGAAGGTTTTGCTGTGGCCTATGCCTGCGCACGACAGGGGGTGCCTTGTCTTGAAGTGCGCTGTGTATCCAACAAGGTGGGGCCGCGCACGAGAGAAGAAAAAGATTTTCCGGGGGCCTTGCGTGCGCTTATGCGTACATTGCCCGCACTTAACCTCATCTAATGTCATATGTCCACATCCATTACCCTGAAAGCGCGTCTTAGTCAGGAATTGCCCGGTATTAACAGGGCGCTGACACATGCCGTGGAGACTCTGCCAGAACCGGCTCGGCCCGTAGCTCGTCATATCCTTGATGCCGGTGGCAAAAGGTTGCGGCCTTTGCTAGTGGTGTTGATTGCCAAACTCCTTGGACGTGATGATGCACGTATACGTGAACTGGCCGTCACGCTCGAGATGTTACATGCAGCCACATTGCTGCATGACGATGTACTAGACAATGCCTTAAAGCGAAGAAGCAAACCCGCAGCGCATACGTTGTTTAGTGTGCCCAATGTCATCTTGGCAGGCGACGCATTGCTTGCTGGGGCTAATGCTCTTGTGGCCGATTGGGGTGACAGTCGTCTTTCCCGCTGTTTTTCCAACGCTACCAGTCATACGGCTGCGGGAGAGATTCTTGAAATAGCCGCACAGTACCATGTGGACGTAAGCGCCGAGGCTTACGAAAATATTGTGCGTGGCAAAACGGCATGGCTTATCCGCTCTGCTTGTGAAATGGGGGCAATAGCTGCCGGAGGCGACGACGCAGCGGTACTGGCAGCTGCAAGCTATGGTGAGAATGTGGGTATGGCATTTCAGCTTGTGGATGATGCTCTTGATTTTGCCCCGGAGAGCATTACCGGCAAACCTACGGGAGGAGATGTGCGCGAGGGCAAGCTCACGCCTCCCTTACGTCTTTATCGTGACAGCTTGAGTGATGTTGAACGTGTGGCATTTGACGGGGCCTTTTGCGCTGGCCTTATAACTGAAGACGACGCCGTTGCTATTGCGGAACGCATCCGTGTTGCTGGTTATGATGTCGTAGTGCGTCAACAGGCCAATGTTTTTCTTGAGATGGCACATCATGCTCTAGTCAATTTGCCAGACCGGCCTGAACGAGTGATTTTGCACCAGATGGCCGACTATGTGCGTGACAGAAAAAAATAACGCTCTGCGAGGATTACCATGCTCTTCCGGATAGAAATCGGCCCACGTGCCGGACTTGACGATACTCTGGGCCGCAAGACGGCCGGACAGCTGCACGATGCATTGCACCTATCTGTGGCAGATGTGCATCGCATAAAAGTTTTTACAACAGACGGTCTGACGGACGCACAGGCACGTCGTCTGCTTGCAGAAAGCATTTGGCATGACCCAATCCTGCAGGATGCTGCCCTTGAACCGTTGCCCTTTCGGGGAGACTGTGAACCGGACTGGTTTGTAGAAGTGGGATACCGCCCTGGAGTGACTGACAACGAGGCCCGTACTGCACGTGATACCGCAGCCATGGTGTTAGGAATACCACGCACGGATTTTGCCGTGTACACATCGGTGCAGTACCGTATTGTCTGTGACCCGTCCACGCCCCTTACACGCGAACAGGTGGAAAGCGCCACACGCGATCTGCTGTGCAATACTCTCATCCAGCGTTACCGCATAAAAAGTCGTAACGAATGGGATGCTCAGCCTGGTTTTGAGCCACAGACCGCCAAGGTGACGGGGGATGCCGACGATACAGTGGAGACAATTCCCCTTTCATCTATGGACGACATCGCCTTGGCGAAAATCAGCCGTGAGAATACCTGGGCACTTAACATTACTGAATTGCACTGCATTCGTGAGCAGTTCAATGCTTCTGCTGAGGCCGCACGACGTGCGAGTCTAGGGCTGCCCAAAGATCCCACGGATGTGGAAATGGAAGTGCTTGCGCAAACCTGGTCTGAGCATTGCAAACACAAGATTTTTGCCTCGCGCATCAGTTATGCAAATAGCGATACGGGACGTTGCGAGGAAGTAAACAATCTCTACAAGACATGCATTCGCGATGCAACTGCGTTGTTGCGTGCTCGTCTTGGTGCGGATGACTACTGTAAGTCTGTGTTCAGTGACAACGCAGGTGTGATTGCCTTTATCAATGGCTACGATGCCTGCATTAAGGTGGAGACGCACAACAGCCCTTCAGCCCTGGACCCTTATGGCGGTGCCCTTACGGGCATTGTAGGTGTGAACCGTGATCCCATGGGAACAGGCATGGGTGCGGAATTAGTGTGTAATACCGACGTGTTTTGTTTTGCATCTCCTTTTTACGATAAATCATTGCCACCACGTCTGCTGCATCCCCGGCGTGTGCTGGAAGGTGTGCGCGAAGGCGTGGAGCACGGTGGCAACAAGTCTGGCATTCCCACAGTGAACGGCTCCCTGGTTTTTGACGAGCGCTATCTGGGTAAACCGCTGGTTTACTGTGGCACTGTGGGGATTCTGCCCACTGAAGTCAACGGTCGCCCCGGTTGGTTTAAGAAGGCTGAGGAGGGGGATTTCATCGTCATGACCGGTGGGCGCATCGGCAAGGACGGTATCCACGGGGCCACATTCTCTTCGGAAGAACTGCACGAAGGGTCGCCCGCAACGGCAGTGCAGATTGGTGACCCCATTACTCAACGTAAAATGTACGATTGTATCATTCGTGCAAGAGATATGGGGCTGTACCGCGCTATAACAGATAATGGCGCTGGTGGCCTTTCATCTTCTGTAGGTGAGATGGCTGAAGATACAGGCGGATGTGTGCTGGATATTGCCAAGGCCCCGCTGAAATATGACGGTCTACGTCCTTGGGAAATCCTGCTCTCTGAGGCACAGGAACGCATGACGTTGGCCGTTCCGCCGGACAGACTAGAAGAGTTTCTGGCGTTGGCAGCGCAGATGGACGTCGAGGCCACGGTGCTCGGTACCTTTACAGCTTCAGGGTATTTTGAAGTGCATTATGGCGAGCGCGTCATTGCCTCTATACCTATGGATTTTATGCATGATGGAGTACCTCAGCTTGAGTTGGAAGCAGAGTGGCAGACCCCAGAGTTTGCAGATATTCGTGTGAACGTGGCAGATGTAGAGCAAACAGCCTTTCTAAAACGCATGCTGGGCACATTGAATATTTGTTCTAAGGAATACATTGTGCGTCAGTATGACCACGAAGTTCGCGGGGGCAGTGTTATCAAACCTCTGGTGGGTGTACAGCGTGACGGGCCATCAGATGCTGGCGTACTGCGCCCTCTACCGGAGTCGGATGCCGGGCTTGTGATTTCGCATGGCATATGTCCAAAATTCAGCGATTACGATACGTATTGGATGATGGCCAACGCCATGGACGAAGCCATACGTAATGCCGTGGCTGTAGGGGCTGATCCTGACTGCTTGGCTGGAGTGGATAATTTCTGTTGGTGTGATCCCGTGGCTTCGCCGTCAAATCCTGACGGCAAGTATAAACTGGCTCAGCTTGTGCGGGCCTGTTGAGCCTTGCGCCATTTTTCACTGGCCTATGGTGTGCCTTGTATTTCCGGTAAAGACTCAATGAAGAACGACTACCTTGGCGGTGGGGAGCGGATTTCCATTCCTCCTACTGTGCTTTTTTCCATCATTGGTGTCATTCACAATGTTACTGTTACACAGACATCGGACTTTAAGCATTCAGGTGACAGTATCTACCTGTTGGGCCCCACATGGCGCGAAATGGCTGGTAGTGAGGCTGCCAGAGAACTGGGACTTAGGGGCGGACGCGTCCCGCATGTGGACGCCCTTGCTTCTCAACTGCGTTATCGCGCTGTCAACGCTCTTATGGGGCAGCGGGCTATAGCTGCCTGTCACGATTGCTCGGATGGAGGACTGGCTGTGGCCATGGCTGAAATGTGCATCGGCGGTCGTCTTGGTGCACAGATAAACCTCGATGCTGTGCCCGCCATGGAGCCCATGCATCTTACTGAACTGCTGTATAGTGAAAGCGCGGGGAGGTTGATAGTCAGTGTGCGGCCTGATCTTGCAGTATTGATGGATGCCGTGGCCCGTTGGCAGGTGTGTACCCGCATTGGCGAAGTGACTGATTCAGGGCGTCTGATCATGACTTCCGGTGACAGTGTTCTTGTAGATGCCCCGGTGGATGATTTGGTTCATGCGTTCAAGCGAACGCTGGATTGGTAGATCACATCTGTGGTGATTGCGCTAACTCCTATTGTCACAGGAGCCATTCATACTTGGGTGGCTCCTGTTTTTTTTAGGAGTGGAGTGCCTTGTTTCCCCCAGAAAAAGATTCGCTTTTTTTACATTTGTACTATAGGCTTGAATTAAAAGTGAAGCAATAAGTCACCCAAGCATGGAGCATGACGGAATGCAGGCAAAACAATCAATGAGGCTCTTCCGCCCGGCCATCGTAGGCAGTGTCATTGTTGCAGCAGTTTTGATTATAGGCACTTTTTGGATGGGCAGGAGCGCCGGTAGAGATACGGAAAACGCGGTACGGAATGTCAGTCTGCTCTATTTGGATGAGCTTGCGGGTCGGCGCGAACAGGTGGTTGCCGCTACCTTGAAATATTATATCAGCGAGATGGATGTCGCCATCGGCCTTATTGAAAAAACTGATTTACAGAGTATGGAGCGTTTACAGGCCTATCAGGCGAGGATGAAACAGCTCTATGGATTGGAAAAATTTGCCTTTGTAGATGAAAATGGGTTGATTTATACATCTCGTGGAACACGGACAGACATCAATCAATATCATTTTGACTATACCAAGTTGTCAGAGCCGGGAATATCCATAAAAAATATTGAAGGAGAAAATAAAAAAGTCATTATTGCCGTACCCGTAGATCGGCTGCCGTTTGAGGGGAAGACACTAGTTGTCTGCTTTATGGAAATTGCCATGGAGCACTTTTTGAATGTCCTTTCTCTTCAGACGGATACTAATGGCACAACATTTTGCAATATCTATACGTCGGAAGGAAAACCCCTGACCGGTAAGGTGCTTGGTGGCCTTGCTACAGGGGACAATCTATTGCAAGCCATGGAGCAGGCCACATTTGAGGATAGTTATCAAATTGAGAATATGCGTGAACACTTTGCCAAGGGGGAAGATGGGGTTGTCTCCTTTACGTACAAAGGCATCAAGGCGACGTTGAGTTATGTACCGATCCGAAACACAAAATGGATGCTCACGTATTTGATACGTGAAAGTGTCATCAGTGATCAGATTGCCACTATTTCCAATGGCATCATCAAAAAGAGCCTCATACAAACTGTTCTGACAGGGTTTGTTCTGTTGGTTATCGCTGTTGTTATGCTCATGCAGATGAAGAAAGCAGCGAAGCTCGCTATGGAAAAGGAAACCTCGGATGCCCTGCAAAAAGAGTTGGAAGAACGTCTTTCCTTACAGAGTGAACTCCTTGAGCAGGAAAAAATGCGGGCCCAGCAGGATAGCATGATCACAGCTCTGGCCTCAGATTACCGTAGTGTGTATTATGTAGATTTGGAGCGTGACGAGGGGATTTGTTACCGTAATGATGACATACTGATGGATTTCGGCGACGAGGGGACCCATTTTCCTTTCCATGAGCGATTTGCTGCATATGCCGACCGCTATGTGGATGCAGCATATCGCGAAGTATTTCTCCATTTTATAGAACCGGCAGCCATACGTGCAGGATTAGAAAAGACACCGGTTATCTCTATCAGATATCTTATTCGCCGTAACGGCATAGAAAGTTACGAGATGCTTCGCATGGCCAGTGTCATGCAAGCTGAAGATCGGGGAAATTGTGATATCCGCACTGTGGGTGTCGGGTTTTCTGACATAGATGCGGAAATGCGTGATTCCATGGCAAGAAGTCAGGCACTTTCTGACGCGTTGAAAACCGCCGAGGAGGCAAGCAAGGCAAAAACCATATTCCTTTCCAACATGAGTCACGAAATACGGACACCAATGAATGCGATTATTGGTCTTAATTCGATTGCGCTGCACGAACCGGGGCTGTCAGAAAGTACGAAGGGATATCTGCAGAAAATCGGAAGTTCAGCGCATCATTTGTTAAGTCTTATCAATGACATTCTGGACATGTCACGTATCGAATCGGGCAGAATGGTTATCCGAAACGAGGAGTTTGCCTTTTCAAAGCTGATGGAGCAGATTAACACAATTTTCAATGCTCAGTGTCAGGAAAAGGGGCTAACCTATACCTGCAGGATCAACGGTAGCTTACACGATTATTATATCGGTGACAGCACGAAACTCAGACAAATACTGATCAATATTCTAGGCAATGCAGTAAAGTTTACTCCAGAGGGAGGGGCAGTTGATTTTATTGTAGAACAAACGGCAGCCTTTGATGGTAAATCCACACTCCGCTTTACAATACATGACACTGGCATCGGCATGAGCAAGGAATATTTGCCCAAGCTGTTTGATACATTTACTCAAGAGGATGCAACAGCTGCTAATAAATATGGCAGTTCTGGTCTTGGCATGGCCATTACCAAGAACATTGTGGATATGATGAACGGAAAGGTTGAAGTGGAGAGTGAGAAAGGCGTTGGAAGTACCTTTATGGTAACGGTCACGCTTTTGGATTCAGATAAAATGCATACCGTTGACGATAATATTGTCATACATCCGCAAGACATGAGAGTATTGGTGGTCGACGATGACACTTTGGCCTGCGACCATGCCAAACTGGTACTGGAGCAGGTGGGTATGGATGTGGAAGAGGCGCATTCTGGCAGAGAAGCTCTTGAAATGGTTAAACTTCGTTACGCACGACGACAACTCTATAATTTTATCATTGTCGACTGGAAGATGCCTGAGATGGACGGCATAGAGACAACGCGTGCTATACGTGATGTCATTGGTGAAGAAGCGGCCATAATCATTCTTACGGCATATAATTACGATGATGTATTGCATGAGGCTATTGAGGCAGGGGTAGACAGTTTTGTGGCAAAGCCGATTTTTCCGGGGAATGTGATAGATGAGTTTACACTTGCCTTAAAAAAGAAGCATGCTGCACAGTCCAGGGAACATAGTAAGGCCGATTTGAAAGGGCGAAGAATACTTTTGGCGGAGGACATGCAGATCAACGCCGAGATCATTTGTACGCTGCTTGAAATGCGTGAAATCACAACTGATGTTGCGGAAAACGGAAAATTAGCCGTGGAACTTTTTGCGCGCCATCCTGAGGGCTATTATGATGCCATTTTAATGGATATGCGTATGCCGGAAATGAACGGTTTGGATGCGACCACAGCGATCCGTTCTCTAGATCGGGCAGACGCAAAAAAAATTCCGATCATAGCACTTACTGCTAATGCTTTTGATGAGGATGTGCAGAAAAGCCTTCAGGCTGGGTTAAACGCGCACCTTTCCAAGCCGGTACAGCCGGATGTCCTATTTGAAACACTGGAAAATATGATTCAGTCCGGCGGAGCTGGCAAAACAGGATAGGGGATGTTTTTCCATTTTTCTAAATAAATTTTAGATATTATTTTTTTAACCTGGCGAAATGACAGATTTTCTTTTGTTGACATAAAAAAATACCTTGGGGTATATTTCTTAAAATACGAAAAGGCATTCCCCTGGGGAGTCGATGCATGGCCGATGCTAGGCGCGTCTGCCATCATCAGCGTAGGGCTCCTGGGGTCAGGGTCGCGGGCGCGACTCGTCCGGCTATTATTGTCGGCCAGCCTCGAACAGCAACCAAGGATGCATCATGAAGTATATACGCTGGCCTTTTATGCTTGCGGTCGCAGCATTCTGCATGCTTGTGGCCTCCCCTGTGCTCGTCAATGCGGCACCTTCCAAACGCTCTTCTGCCTCTCCGAAAATTTCTGTTGAAAAACGTCATCCTGGCAAAAGTGGTATGCGTATCTCCCAGCGTGATACATCGCGAAAAAAAAGGGTTTCTACTCATTCACGCAAACATCGCAGAAGCGGTACACACAGTACAAAGCAGGCAGTCCAAAATCAACGCAATGCTGAAAACCAGCTTACAGATAACCGCGAACTGTGGCTGCAACGTGCCAAAGAGAGTGAACTCATGACCGGCAAGGCGTCCTGGTATGGTTCGGATGCCCACGGTGGAGCTACTGCCAGCGGTGTAGATTACGATATGTATACCTTTACCGCTGCCCATCGAACCTTACCCATGGGTACTGTGGTACGTGTGACAGAGCAGCAGAATGGCAAAAGCGTTATGGTATGTGTGACTGACCGTGGCCCTTACATCCATGGCCGAATTATTGATCTCTCCTATGCAGCGGCCCAGCAGATAGATATTGATGATCGTGGCATTGGTACAGTGGCGCTTGAAGTGGTCAGCGACGAGAATGGCACGCCGCTTAAGGCAGACGAAGCTTTTTATGTGCGCTACAAGGCTGCCATGGGTGATGAACGCATAGGTCCCTTCCGTGCTTTTGCCGATGCCGCTGCCATGCACGAGGCGTTGCGTCAGGCCCACCCCGAGGCAGAAGTTGTGCTGGGGCAGGAGCAGTAGTAAGCCCACGCTAGGATTTGATAGATAGTAGTAAAGAAGGCACTCCGGCGTTTAAAACTGAAGTGCCTTTTTGCATTTCAATAAATGGAAAAAAGAAACCTTTTGGAAAGGTACCTGCAAATAGGGTGTGCGTCTACAGTCGTTCCAGCACTTTTTCGCCCATTTCTTGGCAGCCTACAAGGGTTTTGCCGTTTTCCATGATATCTCCGGTACGGAAGCCATCGGCAAGAGCCGTACGTACGGCCTTTTCTATGGCGTCAGCTTCCGTGCCCATGTTGAAACCCAGGCGCAGAAGCATGGCTGCCGAAAGGATGGTTGCCAGGGGGTTGGCTTTGTCCTGTCCGGCAATATCGGGGGCAGAGCCATGGATCGGCTCGAATAGGCCAGGGCCTGAGGCCCCCAGCGAGGCTGAAGGAAGCATGCCCAACGAACCGGTGATTACTGAGGCCTCGTCAGAGAGAATGTCGCCGAAAATATTGCCCGTAAGAATAACGTCAAATTGGGAAGGATCGCGAACCAGCTGCATGGCCGCGTTATCTACATACATATGGGTTAATGTCACATCGCTAAACTGTTTGTGGGTTTCCAGCACTACTTCTTTCCACAGACGTGAGGTCTCCAGTACATTGCTCTTTTCCACAGAGCAGACCTTGTTGCGCCGTTTGCGTGCAGTTTCAAAAGCTACTATTGCAATACGCCGAACTTCTTCTTCACTGTACACCATAGTATTGAAGCCGACACGCTGTCCTTCGCGTACTTCCTGACCACGAGGCTCACCAAAATACACATCGCCTGTGAGCTCTCGTACCACTATAAGGTCAAGCCCTCTGGCGGCAATATCGGATCGTAGCAGGCATGCTCCGGCTAGTTCCGGCAGTAGCAGGGCAGGACGGAGGTTGGCAAAGAGCCTCAGCTCTTTGCGTATACCTAGTAGACCGCGTTCAGGCCGTTTCTCTGGAGCAAGATTGTCCCACTTGGGTCCACCCACAGCGGCCAGAAAGACTGCATCTGCCTCACGGCACGCACGTACGGTTTCCGCAGGAAGCGGTTCGCCTGTGGCATCTATGGCCGCTCCTCCCAGCAAGGCTTCGCTAAAAAGGAATTCATGACCGAACTTTTTCCCTACAGCCTTGAGTACGTTGATACCCTGTGTAAGAATTTCCGGGCCGATGCCGTCACCCGGCAAGAGACAGATGGTTTTTTTCATGGCAGTTTTCCTTGTTACAATGTATTAGCGCTGTGCCAGGCGCTCCTTCACATAGCCCACAAGTCCACCCTTGGCGAGAATGGCCGCCATGGAGTCGGGCAGTGGAGGGCAGGTGATGGTAGTACCATTGGTCAGATCACGGATACTACCTGTAGCAGCGTCAATAGTCAGCTCATCGCCATCGTTGATGCCGTCTACTTTGTCGCCCACCTCCATGAGCAGTAGTCCCATATTAAAGGCGTTGCGGTAGAAGATACGTGCAAAACTGTGCCCGATGACAACCGGCATTCCGGCACCCAAAATGGCGATGGGAGCGTGTTCGCGCGAGGAACCGCAGCCAAAGTTGCGACCGGCTACCATAATATCACCTGGATGTACGCGTTTTACCCAGTCCGGCTCAAGACCAGCCATACAGTTGGCACCCAGTTTGACAGGATCGCTGGTCACAAGAAAACGCGCCGGTATGATGGCGTCGGTATCAATATGTTCGCCCACTTTGTGGGCTCTTCCCTTGTAGTTCATGCGTCTCTCCCTACAACTGGTCAGGGCCAGCAATAATCCCCGCCACGGCAGTGGCGGCAGCAACGATGGGGCTTGCAAGGTACACTTCAGAATTGAGGCTGCCCATACGGCCTTTGAAATTGCGGTTGGTAGTGGCTACAGCGCGTTCGCCGTCACCCAATATGCCCATGTGTCCACCAAGGCACGGTCCACAGGTGCAGGGCCCCACAATACAGCCCGCATCCATGAAGATTTCCAACAGGCCTTCTTTCATGGCCTGACGCCATACCGTGGGCGTAGAAGGCAGGATAATACAGCGCACCCCTGCAGCTACCTTGCGGCCGCGCAGCACGCTGGCGGCGTCTCGCATGTCGCTGATACGTCCGTTAGTACAGGAACCAATAACCACCTGTTGCACGGGCAGATTGCCCAGCGAACTGACGGGTTTTACGTTGGAAGGCAGGTGCGGGCAGGCTACGACTGGTTCTTTACCCGTAATATTCAGCTCTATAACGCGTTCGTAGCAAGCTCCGGAATCGGCAGCCAGATCTGGTATGGCTTTTGCGCGCTGATGCTCTGTGCAATAGGCGCGCGTCAGGTTGTCTACTGCGAACAATCCCACTTTAGCACCTGCCTCAATGGCCATATTGGCCATGCACAGACGGCCTTCAACGGGCAGCTTATCCACAACAGAACCGCCGAATTCCAATGCCTTGTACAGTGCCCCATCCACACCGATGGTGCCAATGAGCATGAGCATAAGATCCTTGGCTCGTAGCCATTGCGGCATCTCTCCTATGATATTCACGCGTATAGTGGGTGGTACTTTAAACCAGGTTTCTCCCAGTGCCATGGCAGCGGCAATATCCGTGGAACCCATGCCTGTGGCAAAGGCCCCTATGCCACCGTAGGTGCAGGTATGGCTGTCAGCACCAATCACTACGTCACCAGGTCCCACCAGACCTTGTTCGGGTAGAAGCGTGTGTTCTACACCACAATTGCCGCCC
The DNA here is from genome assembly GCA_017454325.1 of Desulfovibrio sp. Taxonomy (GTDB): domain Bacteria; phylum Desulfobacterota; class Desulfovibrionia; order Desulfovibrionales; family Desulfovibrionaceae; genus Desulfovibrio. The sequence goes on from JAFTDG010000101.1 coordinate 14,497, forward strand.
TCATAGTAGTGCGTTATGTGCTGTTCTTGGGCAAAACGACGGCTGATCATGACCTGGTTGGCGGAATCAATATCCTTCTGTGGGGTAAAGTGGTCCATGACAAGAGCAATCTTGTCCCTGTCAAAAACCTTTTCAGCGCCCATGCCTTTAAAAGACTTGATGGCAAGCGGCCCTGTAATGTCATTGGCGAGTACCATATCCACACGACACTGGACGATCTGACCATCCCGTTCCACGGTGTCATCGGTATGGGACTGTAAAAGTTTTTGCGCAAGCGTTTGCGGCATATATTTCTCCTTTTGCTCTGCACTAGTCGTGTTGGCAGTGCAGGCGCGGCCCTTCTTGTTCCTTTTTGCTCAGGTGGTTCAGCGCGTTGACATACGCACGTGCACTAGCTACGAAAATATCGGGGTGTGTACCGCGTCCCACGGCAGTGATGTCTTTTTCGCGTAGGCGTACAGTTACTTCGCCCAGGGCGTCAGTACCTCCGGTTATGGCGTTGATGGCATACTGCTCCAGCTCCGGCTCACGTCCCACTAAATCACTGATGACATTGAAAAGCGCGTCTACAGGGCCGGCGCCGAAACCTGCGCCGCTGCGTTCAATACCGTCCACATCCATGAGTACGGCTGCAGTGGGTGGCACGCCCCCAGCATCTGTGCTCTGAACGCTCACATGGCGTAGGCGGAAACGGTCTGGCATGCGGTATACCTCTTCCTGCACCAATGCCATGAGGTCGTCATCGTGCAGGGTTTTCTTGCGATCGGCAAGATGTTTCACTGCCTCAAACACAAGGTTGAGCTGCTCATCGTCCAGTTTGTAGCCCAGGCTTTCAAATTTGCTACGCACAGCGTTGCGGCCGGAATGCTTGCCTATGACAAGATTGCTTAACGTACGACCTACGGATTGTGGTGTCATGATTTCATAGGTTTCGCGATTCTTGATCATGCCATCCTGGTGGATGCCGGATTCGTGGGCAAAGGCATTGGCACCGACAATAGATTTGTTGTTGGCGATGGGCTGGCCAATGGTCATGGAGAGCAGGCGACATGAGGGATAGAGTTGTTCAGTAACGATATTATGCGTGAGGTGGAAAAAATCGTGACGTACACGCAAATTCATGACCACTTCTTCCAGAGAGGCATTGCCTGCACGTTCTCCAATGCCACACAGTGTCACTTCCGCCTGTCGCACTCCCACGCGGAAGGCAGCCAGCGTGTTGGCTACTGCCAGCCCTAGATCGTCGTGGCAATGAACGCTGAAAATGGCTTTATCACTGTTAGGGGTATTTTTGATCACGTAGTCCAATTTGGAAGCAAATTCTTCAGGCTCAGCATACCCTACGGTATCCGGCAGATTGATGGTAGTTGCGCCAGCCTTGATTACAGCTTCCAGCACTTGGCAGACAAAATCTCCCTCTGAACGAGAAAAGTCTTCACACGAAAATTCCACATTGGAGGTATAGCCTGCACTGCGCCTCACTCCCTCTACCGCCATGGCAAGGACGTCTTCCGGTTTTTTGCGAAGTTTGTGCTGCATGTGCAAGGGGGAGGTGGACACAAATACATGGATACGGGGATTGTTTGCATTCTTTATGGCTTCCCAACATGTGTCGATATCACTGGCCACGCAACGTGCCAGCCCCGCTACCTGAATATCACCCGCCTGATCGGCAATACGGCGAACAGCTTCAAAATCCCCCGGGCTGGAGGCAGGGAAGCCGGCTTCCATAATGTCCACACCCAGCACCTCAAGCTGGTGGGCAATACGGAGTTTTTCCTGCAAATTCATGGTGCAGCCAGGCGATTGTTCGCCGTCACGTAGAGTGGTATCAAAAAAATAGACGTGGTTGTTCATGGGCTTCTCCTCCAGGTTCCAAACGGGCTTGCTCTATCTTGCATGCCAGCAGCAGTAAAATCAGTTTTTATGGAGCGCCTTTCCGCCAGTGAAGATGAAATATTCGTGGCGTTATTCACTCTGAGGGGACAGTGCGCGTAAGAGCTGACGGTTGCGACGGGGAAGGATGATAAACGAGTACACGAGCCCGCCAGCAATGTAGACGAGACAGAGCACAAAGCCCATGAAGCGGGGTTCAGAAATAACTGTGCCCAGTACCAGTAGAAAGGTTAGCATAGTGCGGATGGGGTGGGCCCGTAAAAAATCATATTCCTTAAAAGAAAAATAACGTACCCGACTGACCATGAGAACCCCCGCGCCCACGGTAATTAAAAGCGCAGCATAGGGCATCACTACATTGGTAGCGCTGGGTAGTAGAGAAGCAAAGAAAACAAGAGTTACCACGGTACATCCAGCTGCGGGAATAGGTAGACCGATAAAAAAACGCTTGCCCACGGCTGCAGTGCTCACATTGAAACGCGCCAGGCGTAATGCCCCACAGGCTGCGTAGATAAAAGCGGCAGCCACCCCGACACGACCCAGAGTCGAAAGCTGCCATTGCCATAGCAGCATAGCTGGGGCAATACCAAAGGCAACAAGGTCTGAAAGGGAGTCGTACTGCACACCGAATTCGCTGGAGGTGTGTGTGAGGCGGGCTACTTTGCCGTCCAATCCATCCATAACAGCAGAGAGCAGAATGGCAAAACAGGCAGGTTCGAAACGTCCCTGTGTTGCCCATACCATGGAAATAAAACCAAGAAACATGCTCAACGTTGTGATCATGTTTGGCAGGAGATATATCCCTTTATGTGGTTTTTTGGGTTCTGGACTCATACTCCACCATCAGTGCCTGGACAGTGCGTTCTGTTGGCAGTTTTGTCATGCACGTATCTCCGCTTTACCCCCGTCTCGCCACAATACTTTGGCCGGCAAATACTTGTTGCCCAATACGCGCTGCCGCAGCATAGCCTCGGGGCAGGTAAAGGTCAACACGTGAACCAAAGCGTATCATGCCAAAGCGTTGGCCGCGCGAAAGGGTGTCACCTTCTTCGGCACGACAGACGATGCGGCGAGCTACCAGTCCGGCAATTTGTACCATGGTCCAGTAGTTATCTTCGTGATCACGCAGATGATAGGCGCAACGTTCGTTATCCTCAGAGGCCTTGTCTAATGCAGCATTGAAAAATTTCCCGGGGAAATAGCGTATGCTCTCCACCGTGCAGGCCACGGGTGACCTGTTTACGTGCACACTGAACACGTTCATGAAAATACTTATGCACAGGCAGGGATCCTCTGTAAAGGGGTCTGGTCGTTCCTCTATGCGTACAACTTTGCCGTCGGCAGGGCTGACAGCTAGCCCCGGTGCCTGAGGGGTCACGCGTTCAGGATCGCGGAAAAAATGGAGAGAAAACCAGCATAGTACAAGAAAGACAAGAGCGGGCAGCCACCATGCAAGAATAGCAAATATGAGTGCGGCAAAAGCCATGAGCCCAATGCAGGGCCAGCCTTCGGGGGTAATGCCTGAATGTGCAGGGCGCATGGATACTCCTTTGCCGGTGTTACGAGTATGGCCGGCGAATTTGGAATGCTTACTGTAAAAATAGAATAATATGCTGCATGGCGGAGTAATGCAAGGTGCTGATGCATGCGTTTCCTGTAGCCTCTTGCAGGCTTGCCCTGAGGCAGATATACTTATGCCATGGATACTATCTCCATTCGTATTCCACTATTTTTGTTGTTACTTAGCTGCGTCGGTGGCTGTGGGCCTAAGGATATCGGCGAAGGAACTTCTGCGGATACGGCGCAACCGCAAGGAGTCAGTGTGGAAGACCGACTACGCTATCCTGTCTTTGGAGCAAACAACACCCAACGTATGCTCTATTGGCAGAACAGACCAGATGTTATGGCCAATGTGCAACAATGGCAGCGCATGCAGCTGCTGAGAAATGACGGGCATACCCCGGTAAGCCCTGAAGATCCGCGATACCGTGCCATACCTAAAGAGCGTAGTCCTTTCAGGCAGTGAGTGATGGATCCGTTGACCCATGCTGCCTCAGGCGCAGTGGCCATGCTGGCCTTGCAGGCCCGTCCGTCAAGTCGTCTTGCTGTGCCTCTGGCTGCTTTGGCTGCCGCTGCGCCAGATGTAGATGTGTTGTTGGGGCAAGGACCTCTGGAATTTCTCTTGTTGCACAGAGGTATTACTCATTCATTGACTTTTTTGCCAGTGTTCAGCCTGATCCTGACCTTGGTGGCACGACCGCTCTGGCGGACGACAACACCAGGGCATTGGAGCTTTGGCAAGGTATGGCTGTGTATGTCTGGCATGCTGCTGCTGCATCTATGGCTGGACTGCATTACCACATATGGCACTATGATTTTTTTGCCGTTCTCGCATCTACGGGTACGGCTCAATGCCGTATACATCATTGATATTTGTCTCACCTTGCCCCTGCTGTGGGCGTTGTGGCGTTGGCGTGCGCGGCGAGGCTGCTTGCTGTTGGTCCTGGCATGGTTATTTTTTTATCCGGGGTTAAATATGGGCATGAATGCCCTGCATACAATCCGCATGCAGTCAGTGCTTGCAGCGGATGGGCAGGAACCCGAACACCTTGTGGTACTGCCGGATGCCTTTGCTCCTCTTTTCTGGAGAGTGCTCTACGAGGCGCACGGAGCACATGGCATGCAGGTATGCGCGCTGAGCTTGAATGCATGGGGAAAGGCCCGTGGCCCTGCTGAGATACATACGGCCCTGCCATCGTCTATGGGGCGGGCGCTGTCTGCACAGTCTGTGGCAGCGGATACCTTTTTGCAGTTTATGCAACTGCCAGTTGTGGCTCCCCTACCACCGTCGTTATGGCCGGCAGATGCTGCAACTGGGCTGCCTTCAAGATCAGGCCCCACCGATGTGCCAGGCTATGTGCAGGTGTATGATTTGCGGTTTGGCAGTGGCCTTGCATGGGTTCGCAAGCTCATAGATATGCGTCCACATGCAGACATCCCCTTCAAATATATGGCTGAAATAATACTTGACGCTGCACCTGGCGCTGAGGGTGAACCGGTGCCGTGTTTATTGCGTGAACGATTGCGTTTTTCTGACAGCGGCAGGGATTCTCTTTGGCAACGTCCACGACAAGTGGAACGGGCATCCTGGCCGCAACGACTGGCTGGTTTGCGTTGAGCAAGTTGACCAATAAGGGAATAATTGCGGCAGAGAACTGTTTATGACGGAATGTGATGATGAATTTGCCCTACATTGACCCGGTTGCCCTTTCCATCGGTACGTTGCAGTTGCGCTGGTATGGCCTTATGTACCTGGCGGGCTTTGCCTTGGGCTGGGTGCTTGGCCGCTGGCGTGCTGCTCGCCCCGGTTCCGGTTGGACACCACCTGATGTGGATGATTTGCTGACCTGTGTGATGATTGGTATTATCCTCGGTGGCAGGCTCGGCTATGTACTTTTTTATGACCTGCCCGTGTACCTTTCAGACCCCATGGAGATAGTGCGCATCTGGAATGGTGGCATGTCTTTCCACGGTGGGCTTCTTGGGGTGCTGGCCGCCTTCTGGTATTTTGCAAGGACACGGGGCAGATCCTTTCTGGAGGTTTCGGACTTCATTGCGCCGCTTATACCTCAAGGATTGTTTTTTGGCCGGATGGGGAATTTTATTAACGGTGAGTTATGGGGCAAGGTAAGTGACGTGCCTTGGGCTATGGTATTCCCCGGTGCGGGGCCTTTGCCGCGTCACCCTTCGCAGCTCTATGAGGCAATGCTGGAAGGGCTTGTCCTCTTTATTCTGCTTTGGTTTTTTTCAGCCAGAAAGCATAAGCCGGGGGCTGTTTCAGGTCTGTTTGCCGTGGGGTACGCCGTATTTCGTTTTGCAGTGGAATTTGTGCGTGTGCCTGACGCACAGTTGGGTTATCTGGCTTTTGGTTGGTTGACCATGGGCCAGCTCTTGTGTATGCCGCTGTTGCTGGTAGGACTGTGGCTACTGTGTCGGTCCGTGTCTGCTACTACCTGCGTCGGGCATGAGAAATCCTATGTACCCAGGACACGCCATCGTGGGAAAAAATGATGTGCCATGCCGGGCCGCAGTATCTATACAGTGGCATTATTGACAGTGAAGCTCTTTTTTGTGAGACTAACCGCCGTTTACTTTTTGCAGTAGGGAGAATCGCGCATGGCCAAGGAAGGGTCTATAGAAGTTGACGGCGTTGTGCAGGAAGCACTGCCCAATGCCATGTTCCGTGTGGAGCTGGAAAACGGGCATGAAGTGCTGGCGCATATCTCCGGCAAGATGCGCAAGTTTTACATTCGCATTCTGCCCGGGGACCGTGTCAAAGTGGAGCTTTCACCCTACGACCTCACTCGCGGGCGCATAACATATCGTATGAAGTAGGGCTTCTCGTCAGGACTATCTGAATGCTGTGCCCCAGGGAGGCGCATGTGTGTTCCTTGCCCTATCCTGCCTAACAAAGCCCTCCCCAATGCAGTAGGGCCACGCAGAGAAGTGCCCAGACTCCGGCCACGACATCATCAATCATCACGCCAAAACCATCGGGTAGCCAATTTTCCGCTGCATGTACGGGCCACGGCTTCCAGATGTCGAACAGTCGAAAAAAAATAAATGCAGCCAGCATGAGTCCGAAGCCGGGTTCAGTGAAGGGCAGCAGCACCAGCCAGACGCCTACCAGCTCGTCAATGACAATCTCTCCAGGGTCTTTACGTGCGAGCAAATGTTCGGCGCGGGTAGCGGCGAATCCCCCAAGAATAAAGAGTATGATCAGCAGCAAGCAGCGCATACCCGGTGTGAGAGGCAGAAACACATAGGGGGCCAGCAGACAGGCTATGGCCGTGCCCCAGGTGCCTGGTGCGTTGGGTGCAAGCCCGGCCACTCCCAGCCGGCAAAAAGACAGTATCCATGTATCCAGCGTGCGCATGCTGCCTCCATTGTCTCACATGTTGTGGATAATTATTGTTCCCGAACGCCCTTCATGGCTTTCTTTCGGGCGTACATGGCCTTGTCTGCCCTTTTGAAGACATTGTCCACGCTGTCATCCTTGATGGCGTCAAAAAAGGCCATGCCTATGGCCGCAGAAACCCGTTCCCACTGTTCAAGGGATGCGTCTCCAGCCAGTTCTTCAAGAACAGCATTGAACTGTTTTTCCAGGTCGTGGGCGTTGGCATAGTCGTCATTTTCAAGAATAACGGCAAACTCGTCGCCACCAATACGGAACACAGGTGAATGCTTGAACACCGTACAGACGATGTGACACAGTTTTCTTATGGTTATATTGCCCTGTTCGTGACCATAGGTATCATTGATACGTTTGAGGAAATTCAGGTCAATGACAGCAATACCAAACTGAGCACTTTTGTCTTCAATGGCCCA
>JAFTDG010000013.1 GCA_017454325.1 Desulfovibrio sp.
CCCTTCCGCTCGCCCTGTCAACTACTTTTTTTGCTTTCCTATTTTTTTTCTTGCAAAAACCTCGTCCACAAGGCGCGAGCTACCCTTTTGCATCACTTCCCCTCCACTGTCAAGCCTTTTCTTCTGCAGAAACAGGTTACTGCTCTACCACCAATTTTGAACCCACGCGTAGATTTTTTTCATCAACACCGTTCCACCGCTTCAGATCTTCCACACTTACACCATGTGTACGAGCTATGCGCCACAGGTTGTCATTAGCCTGCACAGTATATGTATTTTTTTTAGAAGATACATGTTCACTCTGACGACGGGAAGGTGTTGCTGTTCTACTAATACGGCTATCCAACCCTGCGACAAATCGACTTTCAGCTAGTGGGATGCGTTTTTTTTCTGGTATACGCAGCACATCGCCAGCGCGGAGTGCATGAGGATCAGCTATACCATTGTGAGATTGCAATTCCCCTATACCCATATTATATTTTCTGGATATGCTAGCAAGTGTTTCACCTGCCTGAACAGTATGATGCACAACTCCGGCCGGGTGTTGTTGGAGAGTATTCCTGGAACTCGTTTGCCTGCTGCTGCGCAAATCACTCGCCCGCTGCACTGTTTTTTTCCCCAACGCAAGAGCTGTGCTGTCTGGAATATTTGCTGAACGAGGCAGCAGCAAAGTATCTCCTGCTCTCATTCGTGAAACATCTGGATTTAGTGCTTTCAATTGAGACACAGGCACAGCACAACGCCGGCTGATCTTGTCCCAGGATTCCGAATTAGCAGTAATTGTGCTTGGCCCCCAATTCGCAAAGGCTGTACTCACCGAAGAATCCAAAAATGCTTTAGCCTCGCGCTCACGCCCCTCAGGCACATATACATAGGTTTCACGCCCGCAATCGGTAACACGACGCTTGTGATGCATATTCATGGCGTTAAAATGCTCCCATTCCACATGGCAGGCCTGTGCTAACCCTTGTAAATCCGTACCCGGCCTGGCCTTCAGGCGTACAACCTCCTGAGCATTTTCGGGATGAATGTCATCAAAACCCAGTTGTGGCAAATTGCGCATGATTTTTGTAATAGCCAAAAAACGCGGCACATACTGTTTTGTTTCCTCACGTAGCTGCGCCTTATCGTCCAGCATATGATTACGCGCCCTTAATTCAAAAAAATTATAACTGCCAGTCCCCTGCAAAGCCCGACCAATCTTGCCCTCTCCAGCATTGTAAGCGGCAATGGCAGTGGGCCAGTCACCGAATCTGTCATAAAGTTTTTGCAGATATGTTGCCGCTGCTTCGGTAGCCTCATAGGGATCAAGGCGTTCATCAGTCCACCAATCCTGACTCAATGCGTATTTTTCACCAGTAAATGGCATGAACTGCCATGCCCCAGCAGCACCCGCGGGAGATTTTGCATCCGCACGATACCCACTTTCAACAATGGCAAGGTATGCCAATTCATCTGGCATACCGTGTTCTTGGAACACCTTACGCGAATACGCTAAATACTTCTCGGCACGTTTAGAAACAACAGCCATAGTGCCTCTTCCTTGACGCAAAAAATACGTATACTGACGCGTCACATCTTCCATACTTTGCACCGGTATATTACGATCAAGCTGCCCCGTTGAGTGCAAAACAGTCTTCTCGTTCGCTGTAAGTGACTTGGCATTGCCTGTCTGCGGCACGGAAAAAGAAAGAGTACTATTTCTGCCTTGCTGCGAAGCGCACCCCCCCGCAAACAAAAGGCAGCATAATGTCACAAAAAAACAGCACGCTCTCCAAGGCTGTTGGCCTAAAGATACTTTCTGCATTGCCAATGTCCTTTCCTTCCTCACTTGCCATCATCTCCAAAGGTGCGTACACAGTCGCATGCCCATCAGACCACACGCACTCCTTCCTCATATTCCTGCAAGTCCACTTTTCCCAATGTATGTGGTACAAGTTTGTAGCTGCAGCAAAACGCATGGGGGACGCACATGCTAACCTGCACCGAAAATGATCATCTGCTCCCGGGCCTCAAACCCGTGCTAGAGCTGCTCAACAGCGAGCACGGACGTATTGACTGTATCTTCTGTAAAAAAGGACTGCGCAGCCCTGACATACTCCGTTTGCAATCCCTTTGCCGTCTGCACGGCATACACTACACACTTGTGGAACAGGCTGTTCTGGATCGCCTTTGTCACACCCAACACCACGGACAGAAAAACACTGTAGCCCATCAGGGCGTTGTTGCTCGTCTGACAAGCATGGTATTCTGCAGTTTGTCACACCTTTTAGCAGCCGTCACACAGGCGCCTCTTCCCGTCATCATTGCCCTAGACCAAGTTCAGGACCCCGGCAATGTGGGCACACTCTGTCGAACTCTCTATGCCCTCGGAGGGGCAGGCATACTTCTACCGCTGCATAACAGCGCATACCTTGGGCCAGCAGCACAACGAGCCGCTGCCGGCGCTCTGGAATACCTTCCCGTTGCCAGAGTAACCAATCTGGCCCATGCTCTCGACAGCGCAGAAGAAGCGGGACTTAACATCTACGGCGCAGGCATGTCGCCCAAAAGTCTGGATGCCTTTATTTCCCCCATGTGTCTTCCCGCCGTACTCGTACTTGGCAACGAAAACAAAGGGCTGCGCCCGGGTATTGCAAAACGCTGCACACACATGCTGCGCATCCCCCTAGCCAGACACTTTGACTCACTAAATGTTGCCCAAGCTGGCGCCATCCTGCTGGGACTAGCCACTGCCAACCAGAACAAAACTATGTGCTGACGCAAGCTGACAAGCCACATGAGAAAATCTGTCCGACGCTGAACCCTGTACGGGATGCAGTTGCGTTGCTGCCGCTAGTTTCGTTATCTACGCACTCACTACGACATATATCTGTTCTTTTTGTGTAGTGAAGTTGTATTATAAAATAATATACTGTAACATCATGCTATATACGAAACTTTTTCTAGAATTTATTTAGATTTCTATCTATTTTTATGTACTACTCGTGTCTAATGCAATCACTAATAAATATATCGTCAAAAACTATCAGAACTATAGCATAAAAATAAATAGATAACATGGCACATTGGCAGCAACAATATCACATGTTCTAGCACGTAAGACTTTGAAAGCACCGTCGATCCAAGTCAGACAAAAGAAAATATCTGACGTCATGTTGGCACAGCTATCTTAACGAATGCTCACAAAACTGTTCAAACGGCAACTGCACTACAGAACTTCTTTCGGCAAGACCGACCTCGCTTCGTCCGGAATGACAGTGCCATAACGGCCAAAACAAGGTCGAGGCTCAAAAGGGAGGGGAAATATAAGATGGGAATTATAGACGCGCCATACATATACATGGCAGATAATAAGCGACAGCTTTAATTTTCACCCAATATGCTCTTCTAGCCGCGCACATCCCGCAATTTTTTAGCCGGAATACCACCTACAATCACCATGGGAGGAACATCCCGCGTGACCACTGCTCCGGCTGCCACAATGGCCCCTTCACCAATGGTGACCCCAGGAACCACGGTCACGTTAGCACCAAGCCAAGCATTTTTGCCGATAACAATGGGCGCCGGGGTCAAATCACCCCGGTTTTCCGCCGTCTCTCCATGATTCAGTGTAGCCAGAGTGACACCATGACCGATGAGTGCGCCATCGTGCAACGTGATGCCACCCTGATCCTGAAAGCAGCAGCATGCATTGACAAACACGTTTTTCCCTATGTGGATATTCTTGCCACAGTCAGTATGAAAAGGCGGGAACAGTCGAAAAGAAGGATCTACAGGTCGCCCGGTCAACAGTGACATAATGTCCAGGATTTCCTCTGGTGTATGATATCGGCTATTAAGTTCAGCCGTCAGTTTCAAAGCCTCTTGCGAAGCCGCATGCATAAACAGATGCGCTTCAGAGTTGGCTTTTACGGTTTGGCCACTATTCATGACAGAAAGAAATTGTTCGAGGTTCATGCTGGACTCTCCATTCGAAACAATAAATTTTATTGTACTGGCCCTAAGCAAAAGCTATCGCGCCATGGTAACTACTTTTATAGCATAATATTACAACTGGTAATTTCCTTCCCAAGACTTTCTAGGAATGCTGCAACAGCATGAGAAAAATGCTGGGCTTCTTCCATACAATGCCAGACAAAACTCCAAGGCCTTACAGGAGACTGCTGCAAATATTTTAAATGCAAAAGTTTTGCATTTAGAATATTATGCAGCAGTCTCTTATTACCGTAGCCTGATCATAGCCCCCTTATGCAATCTATTCTTCTTCCCTCCCTTTGAACCGTTGCTGCACCAACATCACCATTCGGAAAAAAAACGGCACAAAAAGTGGCGCAAAAACTGTTGCCGCAAGCATGCCACCTACTACGGCAGTGCCAATGGCATGTCTACTTCCTGCACCCGCACCTGAACTCAGAGCTAGTGGCATACAACCAAGAATAAAGGCCAAGGATGTCATAACCACAGGTCTGAAACGCAGTTTCGCTGCTGAAAGCGCTGCTGCATCGGCACTCAATCCTGACTTAAACTGCTCAATGGCGAATTCAACAATAAGAATGGCGTTCTTTGCGCCAAGACCAACCAAAGTCACCAAGGCCACCTGAAAATAGGTATCATTGGCATACCCGCGCAACATATTGGCGAGCAAAGCTCCCATGACTGCAAAGGGTACTGCGATCAAAACAGCCATTGGCAGTGTCCAACTCTCATATTGAGCCGCCAACACCATGAATACCATAAGCAGTGCCAACACAAAAACCAGCCCGGTTGACCCTGAGGTCTGCATTTCCTGATAGGACTGACCTGACCAAGCAAGTGAAAAACCTTCCGGCAATTCCTTGGCCACTTCCCTGAGAGCTGCCAGAGCTTGACCTGAACTGTAGGCTGGGTTGGGTGCCCCCATGATCTTGGCTGCTCTAAACCCATTAAAATGCTCAATAGTCTGGCAACCCACCCCGCTCTTCTGCATCACCAAACTATCCAAAGGCACCATCTGCCCTGCATTGTTGCGCACATAGATTTCACTCAAATCTTCAGGATGGGCTCTGTATTCTGCATCAGCCTGCAGGATGACCTTGTAGGTACGACCAAAGAGGGTAAAATCATTGAGATAGCGTACACCGAACATGGCCCCAAGAGTGTTAAAGACGTCATTTACCTTGACACCAAGTGATCGCGCCAGCTCACGATCCAATTCTAAATTAACTTGTGGACTGGAAATATCAAATGTTGTGGACACATTTGCCAGTTCAGGCCTTTGAGCGCACTTGGCAATGAATTCCTGGGTTACCTGATAGAGCCGTTCAACTGACCCACCGCTTTTATCTTGCACATAACCTTCAAAACCACCCGTGTTGCTCATGCCTGTGATGGCAGGCGGCGTAAAGGCCAGTCCATAGCCATCGGTCATCTGGGTCGCCTGTCCCATCACATAATAGGCAAGGTCTGTGGCAGCTGTTCCCTTTTCTTTCCGTTCGGACCAATCTTTAAGCATGACAAAAGTTGAACCAGCATTGCTCTTGGCTGCTCCTGAAAGGATGTCAAATCCAGCCATGGTTAACACATCCCGCACCATGGGATGCTTGCGCACCTTTTCATCCATGGCATCACAAAACTGCGATGTACGTGTAAGCGATGCACCTTCCGGCAGGACATAGAAGCCAAGTAGATAGCCTTGGTCTTCATCGGGTACCAATCCCGTTGGTGTGTGAGTAAACATGAACCAAATACCAAGAACAATTGCGGTAAACACAGCGCAGGCATGTGCTGGAGAAAAAAGTATTTTCCCCGCCAAATTAGTGAACCCAGAGGTCAACTTGGCAAAACAGTTATTAAATTTCACAAAGATGGGATTTGTACTGGGAGTACTGCGTTTAAGCAATAGTACACAGAGTGCAGGGGTAAAAGACAGAGCCACAAGGCCTGAGATAGACACAGAGATTGCAATGGTTATAGCAAACTGCTTGTACATCTGGCCTGCCAAACCACCTAAAAAGGCCACAGGTATAAAGACAGAACAGAGCACCAACACAATGGCTACTACTGGCCCTGTGACTTCCTGCATAGTCTTGATCGTGGCCTCTTTGACCCCAACACCTTCCTCCTCCATAATCCGCTCGACATTTTCCAAAACCACAATAGCATCATCAACCACAATGCCAATGGCCAGTACCAGACCAAACAAGGTCAAGGTGTTGATGGTAAAGCCAAGCAGATACATGCCGGCAAATGTGCCCACAATGGAGACAGGCACGGCCAGACACGGAATGAGGGTTGCACGCCACTTCTGTAAAAAGATGAAGACCACACAAAAAACGAGCACAATAGCTTCAAAAAGTGTGTGAATCACCTCGTGGATCGAAACATCTACAAAGGTTGTGATATCGAAGGGAATGGAATAGGCTACCCCTTCAGGGAAATTTTCAGCCAACTCATCCATGGTCTTACGCACCAATTTCGCTGTTTCCAGCGCATTGGCACCAGGGGCGAGATACACAGCCATAGGTTGACAGGGCTTGCCATTTTCCTTGGAGGATAGGCTGTAGTCTTTGCCACCCAGTTCAACTCTGGCCACATCTTTTAAACGCAGGATGTCACCTTCGGTAGTTGAGCGCACAATGATGTTTTCAAATTCATCGGCTGTGACCAAGCGTCCCTTGGTCGTGAGCTGCCAGGTCATGCTCACGGGATCTTTCACCGGGTAATCCCCGGCTTTCCCTGTGGCAAACTGAGCATTCTGCTCATCGACAGCCAGAGCGATGTCATCGGGTGTGATGCCTAACACTTTCATGCGATCCGGCTTAAGCCAGACACGCATGGCGTATTCTCTGGAACCAAAGACTTCGACCTTGCCAACGCCTGTGATGCGTTTAAGCTCATCGGCCACATAGAGCAAAGCATAATTGCTGAGATAGAGGGTGTCATATCGGCTGCCCGGGGAAGAAATGCTGATCAGCTGCAGCATGGAAGGAGACTGCTTCTCTACCTTAACCCCCAGACTCTGCACTTGTTGCGGCAAACTTGAGAGTGCCTGCTGCACGCGATTGTTGACGTTGATAGTGGCCTGATCTGGATTTGTACCTAGGGCAAAGTAGACATTAAGCGTAATTGAACCGCTGCCGGAGCTTACAGATTGCATGTAGATCATGTTGTCAACGCCATTGATCTGCTGCTCAAGTGGCGTCGCTACGGTGTCTGCAATGGTCTCTGCTGTAGCGCCAGGATAGGAGGCAGAAACAGAAACCTGCACTGGAATCATATTGGGATACTGCTCAATAGGCAGATTCAAAATGGCAACTGCCCCCACAAGGGTGATGGCAAGGGAAATCACCATGGCCAAGACCCGCCGCTGCACAAAAAAACCCGCGTTGGACATCTTTTTGCTCCTGCTACGGCTTTATTTCCTGTACCACTTGGCCATCTCTGATCTTACCTATTCCTTCAGTTACAATTCGCTCACCTACGTTAAGTCCTGATTCAACAATTGCGTCTTCCTCAAGATTAAGCAAAACTACAATATTACGGGAAGAGACTTTGTTTTCTCCATCCACTACCATGACCATAGCCCCCTGCTGTGTCTGCAGGATGCTGGATCTGGGGATGGCAATGGCATTGGTCAGCAGGGGGCCTTTCACAAGTATCCGCACAAATTGACCTGGTAAGACTAAACCATCAGGATTGGGAAACGAGGCTCTGGCCTTAATCACGCTGGTCACAGGATCGACCTTGTTGTCAAAAAAGTTGATTTCCCCGATCTTGTCATACTCTGTGCCATCCGCAAATCGAATCTTTGTCTCTGGCTTTGGTCCCCAGGAGGCAAGTCCGCGAACCACAAGCCGCTGAAGACGCAGTAAATCAGTATTGGGCAAGGAAAATTCAACATAGATGGGATCCATCTGCACAATCTCGGTGAGGAGGCTGCTATCCCCAGATGTGCTTATCAGATTGCCTTCAGTCTGGTATTCCTTTGAGGTGAAGCCAGATACGGGTGCTCTCACATAGGCGTAATCCAGCTGGATATTGGCATCTCTCAATGCTGCTTCAGTTGCTTCATAATCAGCCTTGGTACTATTTACATTGGACATGGCCCTATCACGTTCACGCTGACTCACAGCGTTTTGGCTGAAGAGATTTTGGACGCGTGTCCATTCGCGTTTGGCATTATCATAGATAGCCAACGCTTGGTTTGCCTTGGCTTTTGCCTTATCAACATTGGCTTTATACACATCAGGGGCAATCTCAAATAAGACATCCCCTTTTTTTACATAATCGCCTTCTTTAAAATTACGCTTCTGTAAAATTCCACCTACCTGGGCTCTTATCTGAACAGACAAGGAACCCGTAGTAAGACCTACATAGTCCGCATTTGGTGCAATGTCCTTAGCTTCTACAGTTATGGTTCGAACTAAGGGCGTCACAGCCCACGCTTCAGTTGTTAGAACTACTATTACAGAAGAAAGAAACAAGAAAAATTCAAAGTAACTTTTTTTGTACATGGGAACTCCAGATTGAAATGGCCCCGGGACAAGCGATGCAACACATCAGCATGGCACTTTCACCCTGTTGAAGCACATAGATATGGCCGCTGCAACCATCCCAGCGGGATGATTATCCACGGCGGTGACAGGGCATGCCGCGGGCGGGATGCCTACTCAGTGGTTGGTGCAGCCGCGCTGCAAGGCGATGTTCGCTTGCTGCGGATGCACAGGTATTCCTCGCGGAGGA